>JAEKLQ010000030.1 GCA_019509785.1 Fibrobacterota bacterium
CCCGGCCTGCAAATCGTCCCGGGCGTGCTGCTTTCCTATGCCTTGCAGGCCTGGGTGGTCCACTTCACCCTGGGACTGTACCTGGCCAAGCAGACCAAGCAGTTGATGTGGATCAACGGCGCCGGGGCGGTGGTGACCCTGGTCGGCAACTGGTTCCTAATCCCCATCCTGGGCCTTTGGGGAGCCACCCTCTCGGCGGTGGCCTGCTATCTCGTGATCGCCGTGATGATTACCTTGAGAAGCCAGGCCCTCTTCCCGATCGCCATCCGCTGGCAGCGCATGTTGCCGTTGCTGGCCTGGTTGGCCGCCGGGTGGATCTTCGGGACCGTGGTGCAGGCCTCTCCGGGCTCCATCGGTTGGGGCCCGCGCCTGGGAACGCTCCTGGTCTTCTGGTCTTTGCCCTTCGCCTTAGGGCTGTTGCGTCCGGCGGAGTTCCGGGCCTTGCTGCCGGCCTTCCGGGGACGGCGCGCCGCGCCCGCGGCCCTGGGAAGCGATGGAGGTTCTCCGGGGCCCCGCCCATGACGGCCGCATCAACTCCGGCTTCATGGGGCTGAAGCAGCAAATCGGTGCCGGACCCGCCCCGGCGCATGTATAATTTCCGGCACATCCGGATGATCGGCATCCCTCGCGGGGGCGGCCGGCTTCCTTGAACAGTGGAGACATGCGCATGAAAATGTTCTTCAAGATCCTGGGCGGCCTCGTCTTGTTGTTGGTGGTCGGCGTGGGCGGATTCCTCGCATTCATCGCCATCGACGGCATCCCCCATTATAAAACCGAGCCGCCCGACTTGAAGGTGGAGGTGACGCCCGAGCGCGTGGCCCGCGGCAAGCTCATCTCCCACATCCTCTGCAGCGAATGCCATCTGGACACCAAGACCGGCCACCTGACCGGCCACCGACTTCCCGATCTACCGCCCCAGTTCGGCGTCGCCTATTCCAAGAACCTCACCCATGACAAGAACGTGGGCATCGGCGGCTGGACGGACGGGGAGATCGCTTTCTTACTGCGCACCGGCATCCGTCGGGACGGGAAATATACGCCGCCGTGGATGCCCAAGCTCAACCGCATCGCCGACGAGGACATCTACTCCATCATCGCCTTCCTGCGCTCGGACGATTCGCTGGTGCAGTCCGATCCTTCCCCGGACAAGGAGTCCGAACCCTCCTTCCTGGTCAAGTTCCTCACCCACGTCGCTTTCAAACCGTTCCGTTATCCGGATCACAAGATCGTCCCGCCCGACTCCAACGATAAGGTGGCTTTCGGCAAGTACCTGGCCCTGGACGCCTTCGATTGCTTCGCCTGCCACTCCGGCGATTTCAAGAAGCTGAACGATCGCGAGCCCGAGAAGTCCTTCCAATTCTTCGGGGGCGGGAATGAAATGCCGGATTTGGGCGGCAGGGTCATCGTCACCGCCAACCTCACGCCGGACGGCGAGAACGGGATCGGGGATTGGACCGAAGCGGAGTTCGTCAAAGCCGTGCGCGAAGGCATCCGGCCGGACGGCAGGATGCTGCGCTATCCGATGACCAAGGTGAGCGAATTGACCGAGAAAGAGGTGGGCGCGATTTACGCCTATCTGCGGACCGTGCCCCCCTTGAACCATCATATCGTGCGCAATTTCGACGATTACGGCGGCGCGCCGCTGACCGAGGGCAAGGCGATCTACAACAAGTACGGTTGTATAGCTTGTCACGGCGAGACGGGAGTGGGCGTGGGCGATCTCACCTTGGCCAAGCGAGACTTCCCGGCCGATTCATCTTTGCGGAGCTGGATCCGGAATCCGCCGTCCTTCAAGCCTTTGACGAAGATGCCGTCCTTTCAGGGCCTGATCAAGGATGAAGAATTCGCCCCGCTCATCGCTTACGTACGCGAACTCGGAAATCGCTAAGAAGCGCGACGTATTCGACGGAATAAAAACGTCTTGCGGAAAGGGGGTGGAAAAAACTTATTTCCTTCCCCATGAATCCAGAGCGAGACCTGCCGTCCCCCGATGCGCATTCCTCCGAAAGCCTGGAGGAGTTGCGCGCCAAGAGCCACATGCTCGATCTTCTGCTCGAGAACCTGCCCGTCATCGCATGCCGCATGGACCTCCATGGGCGCGTGGTGGAAGCCCGCGGGGCCGAGGCGCGCGAACGGCCGCGGGGGCAAACCTGCGATTGGCCGGACGGGAGCCTGTTCCTGGAGCGGGTCCGGCGCGGCGAAACGGTGCATATCGAATTCGAATCGGGAGCGGAAACGGGCAAACGCATCCGGGAGATATGGCTGACTCCCAATCCCGCCGACGGCGGCATCATCGCCCTGGGTGTGGACGTAACCGATCGCAAGCGCGCCGAGGAGGAGTTGTCGAAAAGCGAGGCCCTCAGCCGCCGCATCATCGAGAGCAGCCGCGACAGCATCATGGTGCTGGACGCGCAAGGGTTGCTGCAATCCATCAGCAATAGCGGCCGCCGCCTGCTGGAAATCGAAGAGCCGGAGTCGTATGTGGGGCGCTCTTGGCTGGAGTTCTGGCGCGGGGAAGATCGCGAAGCGGCGGAAGAGGCTTTCCGCGCGGCCGCGCATTCCGGGCACGGGAAGTTCCAGGGATATTGCCCCACCTTTTCGGGCCGGCCCAAATGGTGGGACGTGGTGCTTACCCCTATCCTGAACACAGCCTGGGAGCCCGAGCGCTTCGTCGCCATTTGCCGGGACATCACCGAGCAAAAACGTTTCGAGGAATCGTTACGGAGATCGAAAGATCAGATCGAGGCCGTTTTGCGCACCGTCACCGACGCGCTGGTGGTGGCCGACGCCTCGGGACGGGTGGTCTATGCCACCGACGCGGCCGCGCGGATCTTCGGCTTCGCTACCGCCGAGGACCTTCTGCATGCCGCCCTGGATGAATTGTCCCAATCCTTGCACGCGCAGGACGAATCCGGGCATGAGTCGCCGTGGCCGCGGCCCCTGCCGGGCCACCATGGCCAAGGCCATGTCCTATGCCTGCGTCCCAAGGGGGCTCGGCGTTCCAGCGCGCTCGGGACCCATGAGCAGGAGCGTTGGGTGGTGGCCAATACCGCCAAACTGACGGACGGCGAAGGCCGCATGCACCTGATGATCGCGTCGGCATACGATTTTACCGAGCGCAAGCGCGCCGAGATGGCCCTCAAGCAAAGCGAATTGCACCTGCGGCAGTCGCAGAAGATGGAAGCGGTGGGCCGGCTCGCGGGCGGCGTGGCCCACGACTTCAACAACCTGCTCACCGCCATCAACGGCTATTCCGAGTTATTGTCGAAGTCGTTGGACGAAACGGATCCCATGCAGGAAACGGTGTTCGAGATCCGGCGCGCCGGCGAGCGGGCCGCCTCGTTGACGCGGCAACTGCTCACCTTCAGCCGGCGGCAATTGCCCGCCAATCGCATGCTCGATCTGAACGAGGTGGTGGCGGAAATCCGCCAAATGCTGGGACGGCTCATCGGCGAAGACATCCTATTGCGCACGGGGCTGGAAGCCGTCGGGCGCATCCATGCGGACCCCGGGCAGATGGAGCAGTTGCTCCTGAACCTGGCCCTGAACGCCCGCGACGCCATGCCCACGGGCGGCATCATGACCATCTGCACCGCCACCGTTTTCCTGGAACAAGAGTCGGAGGGCGCGCTCTTTCCGGTCGTCCCCGGGCGCTACCTCAAGCTTTCCGTTTCGGACACCGGCATCGGGATGGACGAGGAGGTCAAGGCGCACCTGTTCGAGCCCTTCTTCACGACCAAGCCGGCGGGCCAAGGCACGGGCCTGGGGCTATCCACCGTTTACGGGATCGTGAAGGCCGCGGGGGGCAACCTTTCGGTGACCAGCAATCCCGGCCAGGGGTCTTCCTTCTCCATCTACCTGCCGGTGGCGGATCAGCCGCGCGCCCTCGCCGAGGAGGATGGCGTGGAGACGGCCGGCGGCCATTTCCATTCCGAGCCGGGACGGGAGACCATTTTGCTGGTGGAGGACGAAGACATGGTCCGGCGGCTGGTCGGCCAGGTGCTTACGTCGCAAGGCTACCACGTGGTCCAGGCGGCCTCCGGATCGGAGGCCTTGGATGCGGCCGCGCGCCATCAAGGCCGCATCGATTTGCTCCTCACCGACGTGGTGATGGGGGGCATGAGCGGGCGCGAGCTGGCGGAAAAGCTGATGGCCTTGCTGCCCGATCTCAAGGTGGTTTACATGTCCGGCTACACCGACGATGCCATCCTGCGCCACGGCGTGTCCCACAAGGGCGAGGCCTTCCTGGGCAAGCCCTTCAGCCCCGGCGCGCTGGTGCGTAAGTTGCGCGACGTATTGCGTCCCGCCGCCGGCCCGGCCTTGAGCGCGGCCGCCGTCTAGGCGCCGTTGCTATATTCCGCGTCGCATGGGGAAGACCGGGGAATCGTCCGGGACCGCGCCTGCCGTCGCCGTCGCGGCGGCCTGGGCCTGGCTCTCCTTGCCGTCCGAGTCCCTCCTCAAGCAATGCCTCCAGGCGAGATTCCAGGGCTCGGGCCCCGGCGGGCAAAAGCGGAACCGCGTCTATAGCGGCGTGCGCCTGACCCACCCGGCTTCGGGCCTATCGGCGGAAAGCGTGGATTCGCGCGCTTCGGCCCGCAACCTCGGCGAGGCCTTGTCCCGCCTGCGCCTGGCCATCGCCCTGGCCGCCGCGCCGGCCGACCCGGCGGAGGCGGGAAACGATCCGGAAAAGGATCCGGGTAACGCCGCGGTTACGAAAGCCCCCGGCCACCCGGCCGATCCGGCCCCGGCGACGCCCTTCCGGGCCGGAGCCAATCCGTCCCATCCCGACTACGCGCGCGGCGCCCTGCGCGCCCTATCCTTGCTGCGATTCCATGCGGGCCAACTGGCGCCGGCCGCCGCCGCCTTGGGCTGCACGCCGTCGGCCTTGACCCGTTACCTCAAGGAGGAAAAAGCGGTATGGGCGCGGGCGCGGGAAATCCGGATCGGAAAGGGCCTGCATCCTTTGAAATAGCGGGAGGGCCCTATCGCGCGGCGGTCTCGGCGTAGAAGGCGTCCCATTGCGCGAGCACGTGTTCCCAGGAGAATTCCCGTTCCACCAATTCCCGCCCCTGCCGACCCAGCTTTTCCGCGCGTTCCGGATCCTTCAGGAGTTCCAGGATCACGCGCGCCAAGGCTTCCGGATCCTTCTGGGGGCAAAGCAGCCCGGTTTGGCCATGCCGGATGATGTCGGGAATGCCGCCCACGTCGGAGGCGGCCACGGGGCGCGCATAGGTCAGGGCTTCCAGCAGCACCACTCCCAGCCCTTCCGTCTCTCCCTGCGAATCGACGATGGCGGGCAGGCAGAATACGTCGCAGTCGCGGTACCAACGGATCAATTCGTCTTCTGGAACCTTGCCGGCGAAAACGACCCGCTCCCCCAGGCGTAACTCCTCGGTTACCCTCCGCAGGTCCGCTTCCACCTTGGGATCCCCTTTGCCCACGATGGCGATCTTGGCGTCCACTTCGGCGGCGATGAGGGGAAGGGCGCGCAGCAGATAGACGATGCCTTTGCGTTCCACCACGCGGCCCACGGTGAGGATGAGCTTTACGGGGTGCCGCGGCGCAGGCAGGGGATCTCCCTTGAGCGGCGATCCGAAAGCGATCACGCGCTGAGGGAAGGGCAGGGGCATGAGCTTTTCGACCAGGCCCGCGGTGAAACTCGAATTGGAAACCACGCCTTGGGCCCGCCGGAGGCAAAAGCGGATCAGCGGGGCGATGGGCTTGAACTTGGCGGCCAGCAGCAGGCATGCCCCGTGGAAGTGAAGCACCAGGGCGGGACGATTGCGCGCGGCCCGGCAGGCGGCCCAGCCCATCAGGCCGTGCGGAAAGGGCCAATGGCAATGGATGAAATCGTACTCGCGTTTGCGCGCCAGGCGCATGGCCGCCAGGGCGCCGAAGAAGAGGTAAGGGAAGAAGAGCAGCTTGAAAAGCACGCTGCCGCGGATCTTGTTGGGGGCGCCCTGATCATGGGTCAAGGTCTCGCGGGAGGCGAAGAAGTAGCGGAAGCGGAAGACCGTGACCCCGCCGACGACATGGCTGCGCAGGCCCTTGTAAGAAGGGGCCAAGACCTCCACCTCGTAGCCTGCCGCCTGCAAGTGGCGGATGGTGTCGATCATCCAGGGATTCTGGTTATCGCGCTCGTCCCGGCTGTAAGTGGAAGAGATATACAGGACGCGGGGCTTTTTCACCGAGCCCCCCCTGCTCTAGGGGTCAAAGAGAGCAAAAACATGCAGAAAAGCTACTAATAGCGGGAAACAGGGTATGCGGGCCGGGGGAATTCAGATAAATTGTAGTGACCCGGGATGACTGCCATCCGGGCAAAGGGGTTTGCATGCGCTTTCGCGATTTCGGTCTCTCAATGGCGGCGTTGGTTATCGCACCGGCCATCGTCATGGCGGCGCTTTGCGATGACACTTACAACCTGCAATCGGTGGCGCAGACCTCCCTCGAAGGGACCGATGCCGGCGCGCTCGCGCGCACAGGGACGAAGAGCGTTTCGGCGAGCCTCTCGGACTTGAAGGTGTTGGACAACCTGATGGAGTACGGTATCATTACCCGCTTCGAAGGGTCCTGCGCCAAAGCGGCAAAGCCGGTTACGATGAAGGTGAAGCCGCGTAACGCTAGCGTCTTCGCCGATACCGTGGACATTGGATATTCTATCCAGATGTTCGATAGCAACAGCATAATTGGATCCAAGAAGTTCGACTATTGGTTCGGCTTCTTCAAACCGGCGGATACGCTGCGCATCTATCTCGGCCGCACCAACGCGGCAGGGAGCGCATTCGTGAATTGGTATGCCGGGGTTTTCTATACCGATTCCACCAGGGACACGAGCGGCCTTTGGACCGTCCGCAGCCACTTTTACGACTTGAGCGGGCCGGACGATTCGATCACCTTGGAACGGCAGTTTTTGGATCAAACCATCCGCAAGCAGCCGGCGAATGGGCCCACCTACAAAGCGCATTATAGCGTGCAATTCCTGAAAGTCAGTTATGAGAACAAGCCGGCCCCCAACCGCATCGCCGCGCCCATGCGCAGCCTCTTGCCCAGCGGATTCTTAGCCAGCCAAACGGGCAATCTCGTGCTGATCCAGCCCGGGGATAAATCAATCAATGGCCAGGCCCTGTCCTTGTATGGAATGCTTGGGAACCGGATTACCACCCTCTATCCCACCGGATTCCTGTACCAGTGGAACGGGAAGACCGCTGTCGGCGCCGATGCCCCTACCGGGGTCTATTTCGTCCAAGCGGGGAGCCGGGTCTTGGGCAAGTTCTTCTATTCCCGCTAGCGATCCGCCGCGGCGCGTGCACGGCAACCCGTAACTCGGCCGTTACCCTCTCTATCAGGGCGGATCTACGGCCCTTGGGAGCATATTCGTCACTTCGGGCCCAAAGCGTTTTTCTCCCGAATTCCGAAGCGGACGAACTCCCCCTTGTCTCGCTACCCTTAGTCGCCCGAAACGCGGATCATGTTGCAAGACTGGCGTACGCAAATGGCTGGTTCCCTTCCGGGCTAATATTTAACTTCCCCGATGTTGTCCGGCCCCGGCCGGAAGGGGGCCTCCATGACCGTCGAATGCCTTATCGGGGATTTCCGCATCCTGCGTCCTAAGCATCTCGGAGGGCATGCGGAAGCGGTCCGCTGGCTGGCCTCCGCGCATGCGCGCGCCGAAGCGTCGCGAACGACGGGCGAATTCGATGAGAGCGGATTCCGGACCCGCATGGAGCGCTTGGTCTCCCGTTACGGATGCAATCCCGAAAGCCTGGCCAACCGCGGCTTCGATATGGACGACTTCATCAGCTCGGATTGGCCCGGCATGCGCGTGTTCAACGTGGAGCGCGATCCCAATGGCGCGGGCATGGAGGTGCGGATGGAGGCCTACCAGGAGGTGGCGCAACGCGCCTTCGCCGCATTCTATCCCGAACCGGACGCCCGGCCCTCGGTACGCGCCCAGACCGCGGACGGGACACCGGCGGCCTGGGGCCCGCAAGAGCCGCCCGCGGAACTGATCCATGTCTCATGCACCGGATACGTCGCTCCCAGCGCACCACAATTACTGGTCGCAAGGCGGGGGTGGCGCGGCCGCACCGGCGTCATCCATGCCTACCATATGGGGTGCTATGCCTCTATGCCCGCGCTGCGCATGGCTTCCGCCTTCCTGGCTTCGCCGCGCGCGCGCGCGGACGGCGAAGGCAATGGGCCCGGATGGGCGCGACGCGATTCGGGACGCGGCGAAGCCGGGGCCTCGGCCTTGCGCGAAGGCGGCCGGGTCGATATCGTCCACACCGAATTCTGCTCCTTGCATCTGAATCCCAGCGAGCATATGCCCGAGCAATTGGTGGCCCAGAGCCTGTTCGCCGACGGGCATATCCGCTATAGCGTGCGTCCGGCGGATGGGGAAGCGGGTTTCCGGTTCCTGGGCGTGCATGAAGAGATCGTGCCGGATACGGAGGCTTCCATCGGCTGGCGCTTGGGCGATCACGGCATGCGCATCGGCCTGTCCCGGGACGTGCCCGATCTGATCGCCGGGGCCCTGGGGGATTTCCTCGATAGCCTGTTCGCCCGGTCCGGGACGGACCCGCGCGAGGCCATGGAGCGCGGCCTTTTCGCCGTGCATCCCGGCGGCCCGCGCATCATCGACAAGGTCGCAAGCCTGCTGGGGCTGCGCCCGGAGCAAGTAGGCCATAGCCGCGCGGTGCTGAAGGCCTGCGGCAACATGTCCTCCGCGACCTTGCCCCACGTCTGGGCCGGCATGCTGGCCGATGCCCAGGTGCCATCGGGCACGCTGGTAACCAGCCTCGCCTTCGGTCCCGGCTTGACCCTCTACGGCACCATGCTGCGCAAGGCCTGAGCGATGTGGCTCCTGGCCGCCCTTCCCTTCCTGCTCCAGGGAGGGCTCATGATCGTCGATGAGGGCTTCCATTTGCGCCGCGGCCTTCCCGCTTGGGAACGCTGGGGACATCCCCTGGATACCTTGGTGGTGGTGGCCTGTTTCGCGTTGGCTTTGCGCGCGCCGGCCGCGCCCGCCGGCGTGGTCCTCTATGTCTTAGCCGCGGTGCTCGCTTGCCTCGTCGTGACCAAGGACGAATGGGTGCATGCGCGCCATTGCGGGGGCACGGAAGCCTGGCTGCATGCCTGCCTTTTCCTGTTGCATCCCGTGATCTTGGGCATCGCGGGGGCCTGGGCGTTCGGCGGCCTTGTGGGCGGCGCTTCCGCCTGGGGGCACGGTTCCGGGCATGAGGAATTCGGCGTCTTCCTGGCCGTCCAAACCGCCCTCACGGCCCTGTTCGGCGTTTGGCAGGCGACCTATTGGAATGGTCCTTGGGGCCGGATGCGGCCGGTCCTGGCCCGCGTGGGCGGCACCTTCGGAATGACCCGGACGCAGCCGGCAAAGCCGAGGACAGACGTCGCGGGGGAAAGCCCGGAACGGGCGTCGGCGCGTGGCGATCGCGCCATCATCGATAACGGGTTTTACGATGGCTTGGGGGACGGATGGCATGACGCTTGGGATCATCCCGTGGCCCTGCTGCGCGCCGAAGGGGCGCTCAAGAATCCTTGGGTGGCGGAACGGATTCGCTCCTTGTCGCCCACGCGGCCGGCCCGGGTCCTCGACCTCGGATGCGGGGCCGGCTTCTTGATATCCGCCTTGGCCGCCGAAGGCCATCGCGCGATAGGATTAGATGCGTCCTTGGGCAGCCTGAAAGCGGCGCGGAAGAATAGGGGTTCCTCGGGCGGCCCGGCGGCCGACCCAAGGGCCGTCCCCGCGGCCTACCTCTGCGGCGACGCCTATCGCCTGCCTTTTCCCGACGCCGCCTTCGACGCGGTTTGCGCCATGGATTTCCTGGAGCATGTGAGCGCGCCCGCGCAGGTGATCGCCGAGATGGCGCGGGTGCTGCGGCCGGGCGGGCTATTCTTCTTCCATACCTTCAACCGCAACCTGCTCACCTGGCTCATCGTCATCAAGGGAGTGGAGTTGTTCGTTCGCGGTACGCCCCGCGGCATGCATGTACTGCCTCTCTTCATCAAGCCCGCGGAGCTCGCGTCCATGTGCGCCCGCGCCGGACTGAACGTGCAGGCGATGCAAGGGATGGGCCCGGCCCTGGGGGCGCCTTTCTGGAGGCTCTTGGCGACCCGGCGCGTTCCGCGCGACTTCCGTTTCCGCTTTACGCGGTCGCTGGCGCTCGGCTATATAGGGAGCGCGATCAAGTCCGCGACTTAAGGATTAAAAGCTGATCCGCCACATCACGTCCAGGGAATGGATGATGCGGTCCTGGGACGAATCCTTGGTGATCGGTTGCAGCAGCCCGTAATCGGCCAAGACGCTGATGGACGGCGTGAAGAAATAATTGCAGCCCGCGGTGTAACGGAACTTGCCGTCATTGGGTTTGCCGGAACCGGTCTTCCAGCCGAAATCGGGATCCAGTCCTTCCATCTTCAACACCAGCTCGCTGGCGCTCCCGCCGCGGTAGTCCTCGTGCCATGCGCCCGTGGCGTAGAAGGCGAAGAATTCGGATGAGCCCGAGATGATGAGCGAATCCTTGCCCTGGTGGTTGTCCCCCGTTGAGACCTCCCCCAACAGGCGCAAATGCCCCAGCGTTAGATCGGCGCCGATTTCATAAGCGGTGTTGACCGCGTAGATGAAGTTCCTTTTGTCGGATTTATCCTCGGCGGCCTTGGTGGATACGGCCGCTTCCAGCTTTAGAGCCCGGATCGGCGAGACCGTAAGCCGCGCGGCCAGGTCCTTGGCGAAAAAGCCCGCGTCGGTCTTCACGTCCTGCTGGACTGCGTATCCGTTCTCGCTTTGCTTGCCGTTGAACACGCCGACTTCGTAGCCCACCTTTACGCCATCATCCGCGAAGCCGCCGTAGGCCAAGAGACCCAGATCGTAATAGGCATACCCCGTGGTGTTGGCGAGGAAATTATGGTACAGCTCCCCGCGCTCCACCGTATATAGCGAGCTGGAGGATTGCAGGGCCTCTTGGGAGAAGGGGCGTTTCAGCTTTCCGCCCTTGACTCCGACGATATCGTTCGCGCGCCACCACAGGTAGGCGTCGTCGGTGCCGAAGGCTTGGTTGGCCCCGTCCATCAGGAATTCGCCCCGGAAGCCGACATGCTCGGTCACCGCGCCTTCGAGGCCCAATTTGAAGCGGCGCAATTGCAGGGACAAGCGCTTGTCGGAATCCTGGTCGGATGCGAAGTCGTGGTAGAACGCCTTCAGTTGCACGGTGCCGAAAAGGGCCAGCCTTTCCAGGATCGGATTGCGAAGCTCGACCACGCCGGCCGAAGGGGCGGCGGATGACTCGGTCGCGACCGCGGCGACGGAAGGGGCTGCGGCCGCGCTGGCCGTGTCCGGCTTCGCCGTCGGGGCATTCACGGCAGCCGGCACAGGAGCGGCAGGCGTACCCGACGAATCGGCGGCGATGGAGGGCGCAGGGACCGGCGCGGATGCGGGCGCAGGGGCGGGATCGGCGGCGCGGGAAAGCCCCGCGCATATTAACAACGTGGATAGGATGAACCGCATGGGAAAACCTCCTCGCAGGATCATGTTCGGGAACGGCCGGGAAAGGTAGGTAATTCCCCCGACGCTTCGTCGCCCGACGCTTCGTCGCCCGACGCTTCGTCGCCCGATACGCCCGCCATCGCCTGGTCCGGGGACATCTCCTTCCACCGCCCGGGTTCCAGCCCGTCGAGGGTGAAGGGGCCGATGGCGTAGCGGATCAGCCGCAAGGTGGGATGGCCCACCGCCGCCGTCATCTTCCGCACTTGGCGGTTACGGCCTTCGGTCAGGGTGATCCGCAACCACGAGGCGGGTATGCTTTTGCGTTCGCGGATGGGGACGCTGCGCGGCGGCAACGCCTCGCCTTGGGGAAAGCGCTCGGCGCCCGCGGGGCGGGTGCGTACGCCCTCGATGACTACGCCCTTGCGTAGCGACGCGAGGGCGGCCTCGGAAGGGATGCCCTCCACTTGCGCCCAATACACCTTCGGTAGTTTGGCGCGCGGCGCCGCGATGCGTTCGATGAAAGGGCCGTCGTCGGTGAGCAAGAGCAAGCCTTCGCTGTCCCAATCCAGGCGGCCCGCGGGATACACTCCGGGCACCTCTATGAAGTCCTTGAGGCAGGCCTTGCCGCCCTCGGAAGTGAACTGGGAGAGGACGCCGTAGGGCTTGTGGAAGAGCAGGTAGCGCGCGGGGCGCCCTTCGCTTTCCCGCTTCGATATGCCGGAAGGCTTTTTCACAGGCGCCGGGCGAGCAGGCCGCGGATGGCTTCGGGAGACAGCTTCACCGGGTTCTGCCGGTTGCCCGTCTTCGCCACGATGCGATCGAGATCGCCCTCGCCGATCCCGTAGGCCGAGAGGCGGGGCAGACGCAAGGCTTCCGTGAGCGCATGCAAGCGTTCGACCAGGAAGTCGCAATTCCAGGCTTCGCCCTTGCCGGCATCACCGCCGAACAATACCCCGACCTTGGCGTACTTGGATAAGCCCGCTCCCGGGTTCCCGCCTTGCCTGCGCAAGGCTGCGATGTTGGCCGCCGTGGTTTCCGCCACCAAGGTCCCGCAGACGACCCCGTGCGGGATCTCGAAAAATCCCCCGATGGGCGAAGCCAGACCATGCACCAGGCCGAGCCCGGCATTGGCCAGGGCCGCTCCGGAAAGCATCGAGGCGTAGGCCATGCCCGCCCGGACTTCCAGATCGCCGCCGCGGCCGGTGGCCGCCGCCACCATGTTCTCGCGCGCCTTTTCCAGGCCGCTCCAAGCCAAGGCGTCGCTGAGCGGCGATGCCAAGGGCGATAGGTAGGGTTCCAGCAATTGGGTGAAGGCGTCCATGCCGCAAGCGGCGGTGACATGCGGAGGGCAACTGAGCATCAATTCGGGATCCACGATCACCGCATCGGGGATCAGGTTGTCGTGGCGGAGGGATTTCTTGTAGCCTTCCGGCCCCACCATGCTGAGGACGGCGTTCTTGGTCATCTCCCCGCCGGTTCCCGATGTCGTGGGCACCGCCACGTAGGGCACCTTCACTCCGCTATGCGGAAGGTTCGCCCCCACGTCCTCCAAGTGATCGAGCACGGAATTACGGTGGGGCAGCATGGCCGAAAGCGCCTTGGCCCCGTCGATGACGCTCCCTCCGCCGATGCCGATCACCACGTCGATGGGCGCGCCGGCCGATCGCAGTTCGGCGCAGGTCCGATCAATGAATGCGGTCGAGGGTTCGGCGGCGATGATGACGCGCCTGACTCCGAGGCCGGCCGCTTTGAGGCCGTCCAATACCTGTTCCAAGCGGCCGCCGGATTCCAACGAGGCTTTGCCGGTGACGAGCAGGGCTTCGCTTCCGAAGGCGCGGGCCAGGCCCGGCAGGACGGAAAGCTTGCCCGGTCCGAAATGGACCGGAGGCATGCGGGCGAAGGTGAAGTTTACCATTCGAGAAGATCGAGCGGGTCGACCACCAGATGGGCGCGGCCCTCACGGGGCTTGGCCATCCAGTTTTCCGCCTGCGCTCGCCAAGCCAGGTAATGCGGGGTTCGGCGATGGTCTTCCAGGGCCTCCTGCGAAACGAATACCTCGTAGAAGAGGAAGCGGGATGGGTCGTCCGCGGCCCTAAGGATGTCGAAGCGGAGGTTGCCGGGTTCCGTACGGGAACCAGCCCGATTGGCGCGGGTCGCCGCGAGGAATTCCTGCAGATGTTCCGGCTTGACGTATACGGTTACGACGTTGGCGATCATGGAGATAGGTTAATCGAAAACCGGCGAAAATCCAATGGAAAGGGGGAGTCCGGCGCCCAGGCACCACTCCGCATGGTGTTTCCGGCCGCCCGAGCCACAGCTAATTTAAGGACTCGGAAGGGGAAAGGCGCTTGGACGGACCTTTCGGCCCCCCAAAGGACGGCCAACAAATCCCTCGTTGGGCCGCATTACCCGCGTTAGGCCCGCTCTGACCCGAGTACCTTTCCGAATCTCGTAAGCAAGGTTTTCACCGTGGGCTCGCCCGCCTTTTCCAGCATGTTCTGGATGTGCCGGCGCACCGTGAAGAAGGAAATGCCCAGCTTATCGGCGATGGCCTCGCGTTTCATGCTGGCGTTCAACAGGCGCAAAATCTCCTTTTCCCGATCTGAGAACCGATCCAGCTCCGCCGACTTCTTCCAAAGCTCGGCGGCGGCGGCGACTTGCTTAACGTAGAGCTCGCCCACCTCGGAAGGGATGATGAGATGTCCCTGAGCCACCTGCAGGAGAGTGTCGCAGAGGATCTCCAGATGGGTCTTGAGGACGTAACCGCGCGCGCCTGATTGGTACGCCTCCAGCACATCCCCTTGGTTGACCGTCATGATCACGGGCTTTACCACCGGATAATGCATGCGCAGCCAGACCAGCAATTCCAAACCCGCCCGCGGGGTATCCAGGTGGATGTCGATAAGGGCCAGCTCGGGCAAATGGGCCGCCGTCTTTTCGCGGAAACCCTGGCTGTCGTGGGCGATGCCGGCCAGTTTCAGGCGCGGTTCCGCCTGGAGGAAGTCCTCCACGGTTTGGGCCAAGTCGAGATTGTCCTCGACCATGACGAGGGAAATTGGATTACCGGTGCTCATAATGATTGGACCTTGCCGGATGATTTCATCGGCCTCGGCGTGCTACTCGGATGTCAGACGGCTCAACGTCCGGGAAAGGTAAAAAAATACTACTATCCAAGTCCCCCTCCGGGCCCCGAGCGAAGCCGGCCGGATGTCCGGAAAGGAGGGATCCGAAACATCATGCCCGCCTGGCTTGCACAGCTCGCCCTCGGTTCATCGCTAGCCTTGGGCGTCCATTTTTTGTTCGTCGGCGTTCGCGTCAAACCCTTGCGGGGCCAGGCCTGGCTGGGTCTGGTTCTGGCCGGCCTCGCCTTGGCCTTCCTGTTCACCGGGACCCGCTCCGTTACCCTTCCGGTTTGGCTCGGGCTGACCCTGGGAGGCGCAGCGGGCGTCATCTACCTCACCCATCGCTTCCTGGCCTTGTACATGGCCGACCGCAAAGCCATGCAGGCGCTTTCCCGGGCCTATGCCGATCTGCAGGCATCCGCCCATATGCGGGAGCTGGGGATGTCGGCCGCTTCCATCAGCCATGAGATCCGCAACTATGCCGCGTCCCTGAAAGGCAATGCCGTCCTTTTGAATCGCGAATTGGATCGCGAAACGGATCGCGAATCGGACCCGGCGGGCCAGAAGGGGGAATTGGAACGGATCCGGACGGCGGCGGATCGGATGGAAGCGATCTCCCGCGACATTTCCGTTTTCGCCGGCGCGGCGCGCTCTCCGCGCCTGGAACCCTTGGATTTGGAGCGGGTGATCGGCGATTGCCTGGAGAACCGTTTTCCCGGGAAGCGCGCGAGCGTCCGATGCCGCGGAGGCGCCAGGATGCAAGGCGATGCCGCGCGCCTGGAACAGGCTTTCATGAATTTGTTCCGCAATGCTTGGGAAGCGGGCGCCTCGGGAGTGGAGGTCCGTCTCACTGCCTGGCACGGTAAGCTGGTGGTGGCCGTCGAAGACGATGGCCGCGGATGTTCTCCCGGGGATTTGGAGCGCATCGCCATGCCGTTCTTTTCGCGTAAAGGCGACCGGGGCACGGGCCTCGGATGCTCCATCGCGGAATCCATCCTGCGCGCCCATGGCGCCACGCTCCGCGCCTACAGCAAGAACGTCCTGGGCAAGGGACGCAGCGGCTTGCTGCTGAACCTGGTGTTCCCCTCGGACCGGGCCCGAACCGGGGATCCCGGCGGGGAACTGACGGTGGCGGCGGGCCTTGGCCCGGCGCGGGAGAACCTCGTGCGTCCCATGCTGCATCTGGGCTTACGGCCGCGTTTCCTGGATCTCGGCACGGGTCCGCTCCATCCCTCGCGATCCGGCGGCGGTCCGCTTTTCCTGGATAGCGAAGCCGCGGATCGATTGGTCGGCCCGTCCGGGAACCTGGCCATAGTCGTAGGGTCGAACCGGGAAGCCGTACGGCGGCCGGGCGGGGGCGCCTTCCTGTTCTCGGAAGAGGAATTGATCGGCGTCTTGCGAACGGCCGAACGGCCATGATACTGGACCTGGAACACTTGGTCTGGTCGGGCTTGGCGGCCCTCGCCGTGCTTTTCGTTTCCATCGCCGTGAGACTAAGAGAGGATCGCGAATTCGCCTTGTTGGGAAGCGGGCTGGCGCTGCTGTGCCTGGTGGTCGCCACCGACGTGTGGATCTTCTGCGATCCGGCGCCCAAGGCGGCCTTGGGATCCGCTTGGCTAGCGGCATTGCAGAATGCCCAGCAAATCGCCGCCTGCGCTTACGTGTGGGTGGCGCTGCGTTTTACCAACTCCCTTACCGGCCGCCCGGGCCTACCGGCTTTGCGCGCGCATGCGGCGATCCTGACGGCGCTGTGCCTGGGATTCTACGTCGATATACTGAGCCCGGCGGACCTCTTCGTGGCCGAGTCCCCCGCGGGATTCTTCACGGTGACGTGGGCCTTCGATTTCATCTATTCGCCCTACCTGATCTCGTTGTTCGCCTGGAACGTCGTCCTTACCCTACGCGGGTGGCGCGCTGCCAACGGCGAGGCGCGCCGCACCTTGGGGGCCCTCGCCATCGCCTATACCTTGCTGCTCTTAGGGGGTTGCCTCGATTTCATGGGCGCTTGGCGGCCGTACCTCCGCGTTCTCCCCAGCTCGACCATGCTGGCCGCCCTTTCCATGGGCGGCATCGGAACCTACCTCTTCACCGCCCGGCTCATCCGCCTCTACCAGAACCAGCGCGAGGCCATCCTGAAGATAGCCGCCATCCATGGCGACCTCGAGACCCATCGATCGCTGGGGGACTTGGGGCAATCGGCCGCCCACATCAGCGAGTCCATCCGGGACTTCGTGTCCGAAATGAAAACCGATGCCGAATCGCTGCGCCGCGATCCGGCGACGGCGGCCCGGGCCGAACCCGCGCGTATCGAGAACGCCAGGAGCCGGCTGGAGTCCTTCACCGGCGCCATCTTGGAATTTTCCCGCAGCGCGCGGATAGGGGAGCGTAGGCTCCTCTCGCCTTCCGCTTGGGTGGCCGAGTGCCTGGCCGCCATGCCGCCGGAAGAGCGAGACCTGGTCCGCGTGCTCGGCACGGTTTCCCGTCCCATCTCCGGGGATCCCGCCATGCTCCGTAAGGCCATGCGGGAGTTGATCCGCAATGCCTTGCAAGCGGGCGCCAGCCACGTCGAAGTCCGTCTCGCCGAGGGACTGGGCCGCTTATCGGTGGCCGTCCAGGACGATGGCTCCGGTTTCCCCTTCGATCAACTCGGCCGCATCGCGAGCCCCTTCTTCACCACGCGCAAGGCGGAAGGCGCCTGCGGATTGGGCGCATCCATCGCCCAGGGGATTTTCCGATCCCACGGCGGAAGCCTCTCGTATTATCCGGCCCTCACGCCATCATTCCCGGGCCTGCTTGCCAATGCGACCCTCCCCCAACACTTCGGCTCCCAGGCCGGATGGCGCGGGGCATCCGGCTGGATCCTGATCTGCGACGTCGCCGCGCGCATCGACAGGTTCCTGGAGACCTGCGCCAACGTCGGGATCACGCCCACGGTGCGCGGGTCCGCCGAACCGGATACGGGGTCCGGGACCTCGTTTGCCATCGTGGACGCGGCCGCCGGAACGGTCGCTAGCCTGCCTTCGCGTTGGAAGCGGTTCCGGCTCGCGGGCGATATCGTGGACGGCGATCCCTATGGCGGAGGGAATTGGCTTCGCGAAGAAACCTTGATCGCCTGGGCGGCATCCGCGCCCCTGGCCGGCTAATCAGGAATTATTTTTCGGGGCGAATTATTTTTCGGCGCTCCGGCGGGCGAAGGCGGAGGCGGCGACCCATGCCAGATTCGTCGCGAGATGCATCGCCATGACCGGATAGAGGGATCGGGATATGCGGAAAGCCAAAGCCAATAGGATCCCCGAGAGGACGCTGGTCCCGGCGAAAGCGAGGCCGGCGGCCCGGCCGGTCCCGCCGGTTCTTCCGCCAAGGTAAAGCCAATGATGAATCCCGAACAGAACCGATGCCGCGCAAGCGGCCGGCCAGAATCCCCATCCGCCGGCGAGCGAGGGGAGCAGGTACCCCCAGAAAAACAAATCCTCGCCCAGAGGAGCCCAGAGCACGGCGTAGGCCGCGAACAATCCGGATACGGCGCGAACGGAAAGGCCCAACCGTCGGGAGGCGGTAAGCAAGGCGGCCTCCAGCGCCGCCGCCGGCGAAACCCGGGGGTCGCCCGCATATCCCCGCCGGCGCAGCCAAGACTCGTAGGCCAGCCCCGCCAAGCCGAGCTCCCAGATAGGCAAGGCGAATGCGCAGAGCATCCAAGCCATCGGAGCGGCGGTGAGGGCGGCCAACGGATTTCCCTTAGGCCAGCTTCCCGCGTATAGCGGCAAGGCGATCGCGAGGACGGCATGGAACAGGAAGAAGGGCGCCCAACGGGATCGACGGGTTTCCCACCCCAACCCCAAGGTAAGCGCGAGGGCGATGAGAAGGGCGGCAGCGGGGGAGCGCAAGACCTCGCTCATTCGCCATCCCCTTCCGATCCGGCTGGGCGCGATCCCGGCGCTGCCGCCGCGGAGGCATTGGTCGAGCGCTTCGCGCGGCAAGGCACCTTCGGGAATTGGACCTCCCTGGTTCCCGGGCGCGACTCCCGCTTCGCCTTCCCCGATTTCCTGAGGATGTTCATTTCGGTGCCGCGCCTCCGCAAGGATCTCGCTTTGGGCCTCATCTACAATTGGACCGCGGGCCGGGCGCGGCGTCCTGAGGGCTACAGCCAACGGCTCATCCCGGACCGCGCCGCGTCGGGCGGCAAATATACGTTTTTCCACTCCTCCTTCTGCGACCTGGTGGTTTGGGAAGCGCTGTTGGCGCATGCCCGGGCGCAGGGGGACATCCCCGCGCGCTACCGGCAAGGGGCCCTCGCGGCGGTCGACTTCGCCTTGGAAAACGGCCGCGCCATCCCTTTCGAAGAATCCTCCCTGACGGTGTTCTCCTACTATCCCAGCCGCGGCCATCTGGTGCCTCCTGAGCATCCTGCCTATAAGCATTTCCTTTCCTGGGATGCCGGCGTTCCCGACAATGATTCGACATGCATCGTATTGGGATCGCTACTGCGCCTCCTGATCGATTTGGGGGAACCGATGGAACGGCTGATGCGGCCGGCAGGCGTCATGCGGCAGCACTTGCGCTTGCTAAAAGCCCATGTCCATCGGGAGGGCCGATACGGCGATGGATTCCTCAGCTATGCCAGCGGGGTGGCGCCGGGCGACCGCGGGATTCTCACCTGGATATTCGATCGCCATAACGAATTGGATCCCACCAGCAATATCAACGTGCTGAACTTCCTGTCGCTTTTGCTCGCGGCCGGATTCCGCGATCTCGGCGCGGAGATAGCCGAGCTTGCGGGAGGCATCCTCGGGTTCCTGCGCCATCATGCCAGGGCGGGAAACCTATTCCATCCCCGGCTGCAGCAATACTATCCGCCGGCGTCCAGCCTGCTCTTCTGGTACCGCTTCCTGCGAAACCTCGATTTGCTGGACGCGGAGTCGAGAAAACTATTCGATCCCGGCGATGCCATCGGGGAAATCGATGCGGCCATCCGAAGCCATTCCGTTTTCCTGTTTTCCGGATCGGGGAATGTCCCTAATCCATCCGATGCCGCGCTGGCCTCGCCCTACCTGCAGCGCGCGGGGATCGGAATCGGCGATTTCTCCGCTCCCTGGAATGCGCCACAAACAACCCTGGAACACTTCGGGACAAATTTTTACGAAGTCTTTCATCTACTCTATCCGGTGCAAGTCATTTGCGTAACCGAAGCTCTGCCCATCGCCGCTTACTTGCTTTTCGAAACCGAAAGAAAACGACAATCCGATAAGAAACGTGCGGCTCAAATTCAGTGTTAGTGCAACTTTCCCGATTCTTGAGATTATTAGGGTTGGATTAATTGTGGATAGGTTGTTCGGCTACTGTGGATTCGTTGTTAAATTCTTGTTGGCTTTATGTTAACAGCTTGAATGGCTTGGTTTTTTGTTGATATACTCGGCCTTGTATTGTTGAAAACCTAAATGCAAAGACCATAGGCCCCATCGGAACATGATCATCCTCCTCCAGGTTATCTGCTCCTTCCTTTTCGCAACCGGCTGCTTGTTTTCCCTCATCGATATGCGGACGAAATGGGATCGTAGCTTCAAGTATTTCGGTATATCGCTCATCCTTCTCTCCTTGATGGCGGCCATCGATTTGTGGGTCCGTCCCAGCCACGCCAGCCTGGCCGACAAATTGTTTTGGGAACGAATGCTGCACGTGCTCGCGTGTTTCTTCTTCCCCTTCTCATTGGGCTACCACCTGATGATCACGCGCTGGCCGACGATCACCCCGCTGAAAATCCTGATAGGCATGGGCGCCCTCTGCCTGCCGCTGGTCTTCACCGATCCCATGATCAACTCCCGGAATGGCTCCGTCATGGGAGGGCCGCTTTACTACGCCTTGTTCTTCCCCTTCGCGCTTTTCTACATCGGCTGCGCCAATTACGTCGTCATCCGCCGTCTGAAGACGGCAGTCGGGCATGAACGGAAAATCCTCTGGTTCCACCTGGCCGGTTTCATCCTGCTCGCCGGGTTCGGCTTGATCGATATGACGGGGGTCGCCAATCCGGCCACGAGAATCATCCCCAGCTTCAAGATCATCGGCATACTCGTCTACGGCGTCATGGCGTCGCTCATCTTCGCGGAACGGTTCCTCATGATCTTGCGGGACAACCAGGCCACCTTCGCCAAGCTGGAAACCGCTTACCGGGATTTGGAACAGGTGAACGCGCTCAAGCAATTGGGGGAGTCGACCGCCATCATCAACCACGAGATCAAGAATTACATGTTCATGATCGGCGGCAACGCCCAGCTGCTCCGGGAAGCGGTCCCGCTTTCGGAGAAGGGCAGCCAGATCGTCGACAACATCATTACCTCGGTGGAGCGCCTGACCGAGTTCAGCGATGATATCCTGAAACTTTCCCGCACGGAAGTGGTGCGCGAGAAGCATCCCGTCAATCTCTCCCAGGTAATCCACGGCACCATCGAAAAGCATTTCCCCGGCCGCAAAGCCTGCTTCCAACTTTCCGGCCTCGAACGGGAACGCTTCATGTTCGGCGATTGGAGCAAGCTCGAACAGGTCTTCGTGAACATCTTCAACAACAGTTTCGAAGCCAGCGGCGGGCAGCCGGTGGAGATCAAGGTCAAGGCGAACGCCACGGACACCACCCTGGTCGTGAGCGTGGAAGACGACGGCGTGGGTTGCGATGAAATGCAAATCGACTGCCTCTTCAAGGCATTCTATACGACCAAAAAGCGGCAGGGCGGGACCGGGTTGGGCATGTCCATCACGCGTACCATCGTGGAAAGCCACGGGGGCCGCATCAGCGCCTATTCGAAAAACCTCGCGCGCAAAGGCGAGCACGGCCTCAAGCTGGTCATGACCTTCCCCTTCTACGCGAGCAAGCTGGCCGAGGAGGCGGGCCGCAAGCACCCGATCGCCTTGGTGAAAGAAGGCATGGACAACTTCGGCGATATCATCCGCGTTTTCGGGAACCTCAAGGTGAATCCCTACGTCGTCGCGGACGTGGGCGATCTGTCCGGACTGGATGTCCCTCCCGAGTCCCTAACCGTGATCGTGAGCGCCAAGGCCATGGCGGATAATTTCACCCGCCTCGCCGATTATCCGCAATTGTGCCTGGTTTCCCGCCATAAGCACAATCTCTACATCCTCGATCAGGGCCGTGGCAGCCGGCCCGAGATCTTCAGCGAGGAATACGTCGCTTCCAGCATGCTCCGCAGCCCGCGATCGCGCACCCGCTTCCGGGAACGGCAGCACCAGTTGGTGCCGTAAGCCCTCACCGCTGCCCTCACCGCTGCGCAAGCCAGCACATCCCGAGCGCGAAAAAAACCAGGTCCGCTTCCGCGAGCCACCCCGCCGCCCTTTTCCGGATTCCGCCCCCCAGATTCAGGCATAGGTAAAGGAAGGGGTAGAGGCCCAGGAACGCCAGGAAGGCCCCATGCATCCCATCCAATCGGCGCTGCGCAGTCAGTACGGCGATCAAGGCGATCCAGACGGCATCGAGGATCATCAATAGGAATTGGGATCGGCGGGCCCCCCAAGTAGTCGGCAAGGTCCTGATCCCCGCGGCCCGGTCCCCGGGTTCGTCCAGGATATCGTCGAAGAGGGTGTTGTTGAGGGTGCTGATGAAAAAGCCGGCCGCGAGCATCCAAACCGGAAATGCGCCCGCGAGTTCGCGTCCCGCCCCGAGAATGGGGACCACGAACACCGAAGCGCCCCATAGGAACGATACGCATAGGTTTTTCATGAAGATCATTTCCTTGATGCGGACCAGATGGAAACCTCTGCCCGGGGCGAACCAAGGGATGACGCGGTAGGAATAGCCGGACCCCATGGTCAGGAGCAGCATGTGCATCCAATTCAGTTTTCTTTCCGCGACCAGGGTCCCTACGCTGCCCATCAAGGCGAGGATCCCGAGATAGAAGAAGATGCGCTTACCTTGGAAGAAAAGGAAGCGGCCCAAATCGTTGGCGAAATCCTCGACCGAATCGGTAAAACGGTTCAAGGTGTAGACGCCGAAGATAATCCCCATGAAGCTCAGGGAACTGGCCGCGTCGAACGGAAAGCCAAGGTAGCGTTGAACGGAATAGACGCAGAGCAATCCCGCGGAGGAGAGGTACACCAGCGAGAAGGCGGGTTTCATTTCGGCGAATTTGATTTTTAACGCATGCATACAATACCTTTGAATTCATCCGCGGCGACGGCCATCGCCTCCGCGATTATGAACGCAAATATGTTTAATCATGCGGTCGCGACAAGGGCTAGCGTGATTTAAGTCATATCGTTACGAAGTTGAAAACGGAGAATTGATCGCCCATAGTTGGGGCAAAAAAAAGTAAACCCGGTACCGACGGGTTTTTTTACAGTGAGATAAAGGCGAAGGAGATCATTACACGGAAGTTAACAGGGAAGAAGCGGAAACAAAATACAGACTCCGCCCATCCCCCTTCTTGTCAGCAATTGGAAAGCACTAACTATGATGGATCGACCACGGTGATCCGGGCTTGATCCGGAATCGGCATTCCGGATTCGGTCGGAATGCCGGGCACGGGCGAAATACCGTCGTGGTCCGTCTCGGCGACGCCGTTCGCCGTCTTATGGACGGGGTCCATCGCCCCATGCGAAGCGGGCCCGCGACGGCGCTCATGCCTTTGCATCAAGCGGTACACGTAGGCGACCGAAACGTTCTGGCCCACCGCCTCCAGCACCTCGGGCAACAATTCCTTGGCCTTCTTGGCCTGGCCCCGGGAGACTTGCGATTGCAGGCGCTCCACCAAGGCGCGCTCCTGATCGAGGGAAAGGTACGCGCGACGGCGTCCGCCGCGTCCCTTGCGGTCGAGGCTGTCGGGCCCGCCTTGGTTGTATTGCTTGATCCAAAGCCACACCGCCTGCTTGGAAACTTGCAGGAGATCGGAGACCCGGTGGGCATGGAACGGCCCGCGTCGGGTCAGCCAGATCGCGAGGCGCTTCTTGTAGGCGTCCTGGCTGGGGGCTTCCCGCACCCATTTCGCCAGATCGTCATCGCTTAACCACGGATGGATTTGGGCTGGCATCTTCATGGGGGAATCTCCTCCGGCCCATTGTACCATAACCCTATTTTTGCTTCGCAAGCCCAAAGCCGGATTTTTTCGGAAATTTTTTATCGGCGCCCGGTCCGATTCGCTTGTTTTCGGATCCGGGGAGGCATAAAATCGAGGTTACCATGAGGGCAGAATGTCGATTTTGAATCCGGACCCGGCCTTGGACCTTAAAACGGTGCTCATCCGTATTGCTTTCGCCATGGCGGCAGGCCTGATCCTGGGGCTGGAACGGGAAAGCCATGGCCGCGCGGCGGGGCTCAAGACCACCACCCTGGCATGCGTGGCTTCGTGCCTGGCCATGATCCTTTCCGAGGACTTCTACCGGGAGTCAGTCCTGGGCGCGACCTCCGCCTTCCGGCCCGACCGCGCGCGCTTGGCGGCGGGCATCCTGACCGGCATCGGCTTCCTCGGGGCGGGGGCAATCATCCGGCAAGGGACGCTCGTGCGCGGGGTAACTACTGCGGCGGTGCTTTGGTTCATCACCATACTTGGGCTCGCTTTCGGCAGCGGCCATATCACCGTCGGCATGCTCGGCACGGGAATCGCCTTCTTCGCCCTTTATGCGTTGCCGCACATGGAGACGCGCATCAAGAAGGATTTCTATTGCAGCGTTTCCGTGGTGCTCGGCCTCGACGGGATGACGGATGACGAGATCCGCGATCGCCTGGAGGTAACGGGCGTGAAGGTGCAACGCGTTTCCTACGACTACGACCTGGCCGGGCAAAAGCGCACCCTCCAATGCGAAATCAAGCTGCGGCGGAACGACGTCACCGCGCTCTCGCGCAAGGTGGTGGCGGGCCTGACCGCCTGCCCCGGCGTCGTCCGCGTGACATGGGGTTGACGCTAGCGTGGCTTGGGGCTGACTTAGCTATGTTTGCGTCGTGGACGATAACGTCATCATTTACGCCGACGGCGCTTGCCTGGGCAATCCCGGCCCCGGGGGGTACGGAACCGTTCTCCTCTTCCAGGACAAGCGCAAGGAATTGAGCGGTGGCTACCGCCGCACCACCAACAATCGCATGGAATTGATGGCCGCCATCGTAGGCCTGGAGGCATTGAAAGCCCCCAGCAAGGTCGTGCTGTACTCGGACTCGAAGTACGTGGTAGACGCGGTGGAGAAGGGCTGGGCCCGCGGCTGGCGCCGCAACGGCTGGCGCAAGGCCGATAAGCAGCTGGCCATGAACCCGGACCTGTGGGAGCGGCTGCTTACCCTCTGCGCGCGCCACAGCGTGCGTTTCGAATGGGTGAAGGGCCATGCCGGCAACGTGGAGAACGAGCGTTGCGACGCCCTGGCCAATGCGGCGGCCTTGCTGGAGGAACTCCAGCCCGATCCGGGGTACGGTTGATCGCGAGCTCGCGTGCTGTTTGTGCCGTCCTCAACCGAGCAAGGAAACATGGAAAAGAAAACCTATAAGTACTACGACCTGGTGATGGCGGCCTTCGTGACCGTGCTCTTGTGTTCGAACTTCATCGGCGCAGCCAAACAGGCCGTGTTGACCTTGCCGATCCTGGGTAAGGTCACCTTCGGGGCGGGGGTGTTGTTCTTCCCCATCTCCTATATCTTCGGCGACGTGCTGACCGAGGTGTACGGTTACGCGCGGGACCGCCGGGTGGTCTGGGCCGGGTTCGGCGCGCTGGCCTTCGCCTCCTTGATGGCCTGGGTGGTGGTCCATTTGCCCGCGGCCGATAGCGAATGGATGAAGACCTATCAGGGCCAGTTGGAAGGCGTTTTCGGCAATGCCTGGCGCATCGCGGCGGGATCGATGATCGCCTTCTGGTCGGGCAGCTTCGCGAATAGCTTCGTCTTGGCTAAAATGAAAATCGTGACGGAAGGCAAATGGCTTTGGATGCGCACCATCGGTTCGACCTTGGTAGGGGAATTGGTGGACTCCTCCCTATTCTATTTCATCGCCTTCGGCGGGCTATGGGCCACGGGCGACGTGCTCAAGGTGGCGCTGACCCAGTACGTGTTGAAGACGGGTTGGGAAGTGGTGATGACGCCGGTGACCTACCGCGTGGTGGGGTTCTTGAAGCGGACGGAGCATGAGGATTATTACGATCGGCATACCCGCTTCACGCCGTTTACCTTGGATACTTAAGGGTGAGGCGGGTGCTGTCCGCGCGCGGCAGGGAATAAGATGAATCGTAAATTCTGGATCTCGTGCCTGAAGTGGGCGCTCACCTTATTCGCCGTATTCATGATCGCGAGGAAGATCGACTTCCATGCGATCGGGCCTCTCCTGAAGCAATGCCGATGGGGATATCTGGTCCTTTCCGCGATGGCCCTGGTGGCGGGAAGCCTGCTCGTGACTTACCGCTGGAAAATATTGTGGAATCGCCCGGAGTTGGCGTTCCGCAAGTATTTGTTTTTCGTCTACATGGGGTATTTTTTCAACTCCTTCCTGCCTTCGGCCGCGGTATCGGATGCGATCCGCGTGCTCGCTTTCGGCCAAAAATACGGAAGCCTGCAACAGAACATCGGCGTGAACCTATTCGCCCGGGGAATCGGGTTCGCGATCCAAATGGGCCTATCCGTGTTAAGCCTTATTTATTTCCGCCGGGATCTGGAGAAGTTGGATTTCTTCCGCAAAGTGAAAGTGAACTCCCTGGGCATCGTCTTGGCCGTGGCTTTCCTGATCGCCGCACTCGGGATCGTTTATTTTTTCCGCGCCCGGCTTTTCCGGCAAGCATGGGTCGTGGAAATCGTGAGGCTGCTGAAAAACCGCCGCTTGCTTTTCCTGACGACCGTCCTCAGCGCCTTGCTCCAGTTTTCCGGCATCCTCAGTACCTGGCTGGTTTTCCTGAGCGTTTACCCGGACACGAAGCTTTGGCAGATAACCTTCTTCCTCGCCATCATCCAGATTATCCTCATCCTTCCGATCAGCTTCGGGGGCTTGGGCGCCCGCGAGTACTTGTGCATCCTGTTCTTCTCCGACATCGGGGGCATGCCGAAAGACGCCACCTTCGCCGCCAGCATATTGGGCTACCTGCCGGTTTTGACCCTGGCGCTGGCGGGCGGACTATGGATGGCGTTCCGGAAGCAGAAGCTCGCCGGCGAGCTTCGCGCCGCCGGTAGGGCCGGGTAACCGCGGCCGAAAGGGCGCTTTCTTTACAGTCCCTGCATCATCTGCTATTATCCGTCGTATCAATCAACCCCGGACATCGTTCGGCTTAGGCGAAAAAATGCAGACCCTTACCTTGGCCATTCCCGCGTACAATCGGAATCGGGAAACGCGCGAGCTTTTGCAGTCCATCCTCGATGCCGGCTCCCTGCCAGATGAAGTCATCATCAGCGAAAACTGTTCGCCGGAGAGAAAGCAGCTCGCGGAAACGGCGGAGATCTACGGGAAGAAGTTCAACGAAGCCGGAGTGAAATTCTCCTACTTCGAAAACGAGAAAAACCTGGGGTACGACGGGAACGCCCGCAGCCTGTTCCGGCGCGCCACCTCGGATTGGGTCTTGCTCTTCGGGAACGATGATAAGATGCGGAAGCCCGGCGTAACGCCCGTGCGCGAATTCATAGCCGCGAACCCATCGGTACGCTTTTTCACCTGCGCCCTGGATCAATTCTACGCGGATACGGGTAAGACTTTCCACATCACCAAGCTCTTCAAGCAAGACTCCGTCGAGAAAACGGATTCCTCTTACGTATTCAGACTGGCGAGCTTCATCAGCGGCATTACCATCAACCGGAAATGGGCGCTGTCGATGGAAACGGACATCTTCGACGGCGGCCTCTTTTATCAGGTGTACCTGAGCGCCGTCGCCTTCATCGACGGGGGCTTAGGGTACGTGGCTACCCCGATCGTCGGAGGCAGAAGCGGCAATAGCCCCGACTTCGGGGCGGCGGAATCGGAAAAGAAATTCCATACGCCGGGCCGGTTCCCCGCGGCTTCGCGGGCCAGGATGTACGCATCGGTCTTGGAGATCACCCGTTACGTGGATTCGAAATACGGTTCCCAGGTGACGCCGGGCGTCATGGTGGAATTGGACTCCAGGCAGCTTTTCCACGTTTATGAAGAACTGCACCGTTTGCCCAGGGCGGAAATAAAGACGTTCTTTTCGGAAATGCGCAAACTGGGCATGGGGAAAACCCGGATCCACAAGGTGTTCTATTGCGCGGCGTATTATTTGCATCCCATCGCGCCCGTCCTCTTCCGCTTGGCGCGGGAAATGCGCAACCGCACGTAATCGCGGACGCACCGCGCCGGCATCGTAACGCGGCCGGTGGAATGGGAAAAGGAATTCGATTTACCTACTTTCCCGGGCCTGGTTGCCATTCTCACGGAACCTCAGTTTCAAAACCGGGATGGTTAAGTGTTCGACAGCCTCAGGAAAACGGTAAGGCCGCTGACCAATATCGCGCGGGCGCTCATAGACATGGTCTACGCTCCCGGTCTCTATCATCTGGCGGGCCTTAAGGCGAATGGGATAATCGGCGATCCGAAAGCGGCCTCCGGCCGCGCCCTCCCGCCAAACCCCCTCGAGACCTTTTTCGATTCCCATCGTTCGGGCCCGGGCGTCTGGAAATGGCGCCACTACTTCGAGGCTTACCACACCCACTTTTCCAAATTCCGCGGAGCGCGCCCCAAGATCCTGGAGATCGGCGTCTACAGCGGAGGAAGCCTGGAAATGTGGAAGGAATATTTCGGGGCCGACTGCGAACTGTTCGGCGTAGACATCAATCCCGACTGCCGCCGATTCGAAAAGAACAATGTCAAAATCAAGATCGCGAACCAGTCCAACCGATCTTTCTGGCGCAAGTTCCAGGAAGAGGTCGGCGGAGTGGACATCGTGATCGATGACGGCGGCCACCGGCCTCGCCAACAAAGGCCCACTTTCGAGGAGATCATCCGTTTCATCAAACCGGGCGGGATCTACCTATGCGAGGATATCCACGGGTTGCGGAATCCTTTCGCGGCTTATCTGCGGGGCATCGCCAATACCTTGAACGATAACAGTTTCAATTCCGTGCAAGCCCGGGTGAAATCCGTCACCTTTTATCCTTTCATCGCGGTGGTGGAAATCCTGGACGCGCCCCGCAAAGGATTGGTCTCGGAGAAATCCGGCGACCAGTGGATATAACGGCGGCGTCTTTTCGTCTTCGGTGAGGTCAGGGGCTCTTAGGGCTTTTACCCTGGCTCTTCCACCATTCGATGGTTTCGGCCAGGCCGGCGTCCACCGTCATCGGCGGTTTCCAACCGACTTCCCGGGTCAAGCGCCGCAGCGAGGGCAAGATTTTCGCGGGACCCGTATCCTGAAATGTCCCGAAGCGGACGTCGCCTTGGCGGCCGATGGCTTGGGCGATTTTTTCCGATAGCCCCCGGATCGAGACCGGTTCTCCGGAGCCGATGTTTATCGCGCCTTGGATCCCGCTGTCGCAAATATGCGCGAAGGCATCCGCGATGACGGCGGCCGGGAGGAAATCCCGTAGTTGGATGCCTTCGCCGCAATCCAGGCGTTCCCCCCACAGATGGGCCCGGATCAAGGCGGGAACGATGCGGACCGGCGCTTCATGGGGGCCGAACAGGTTGAATATCCGGCCCCAGGCGAATTCGATTCCCGCCGTTTTCGCGTAAGCGGCTCCGGTCAGGTAAGCGGATGACTTGGCCGCCCCGTACAAGGTGCCCGGCAGGAGGGGATCGGATTCCTCGAACGCATCCTTTCCGTTCCAATCATACTCCGCGCAACTCCCCGCGCCCACGAAGCGCTTTCCACCCGCCTCCGCGAACGCTTTCAACAGCGACAGCGTGGCGGTCAGGCAGTCCAAATTGATCGGGCTGTTCCAGAACCGGCCGGGCTCGGCGTACCAGGCGAAGTGCAGCAAATGCGTAGGACGGACGGATTCCACTACGGCTTGCGTTTGTCGGACTTCGAAGAGGTTCGCCTGATGCCAGCGGACCTGCCCCGACACGGCATCGGCCGCCGGCTTGCTGGAAAGGGCATGTACCTCGAAACCGAGGCGCTGCAACGGAACGAGGCTGTTCCTGCCCAGGAATCCGGATGCGCCCGTCACCAGTATGCGGTTGCCGGAAGACATGTTTTAACCGGGCGGGTCCGGAGAGAAAGCGGGGAAGGCCAGATCGCGATCCGAAACGACGGGATGGGAGATGGCGGGCCATTCGATTCCGAAAGCCGGATCATCGAAACGCGCGCCGCGGGCGGAGGCCGGATCATAAAAAGTGGTCATTTGGTAGGCCAATTCCGTGTTGTCGCGCAGGGTGACGAACCCGTGGGCGAACCCTTCCGGGATGTAAAGCATAACGCCGTTGTCTTCATCCAGCGTTTCCCCGTGCCATTTAAGGAAGGTGGGGGACTGCGGGCGCAAATCGATCATCACGTCCCATAACGAGCCGCGCGTGGCGCGAACCAACTTGGTTTCGGCATGCGGAGCGGCTTGCCAATGCAGCCCGCGCAAAGTGCCTCGCGCGCGATTGAAGGAAGTATTGCACTGCAGGCAGGAGGGATTAAGCCCTCTCTCGGAAAACTCCCGCGCGCAAAAGGTCCGGGCGAAATGGCCGCGCGCATCGGCTTTCTTTTCCAGCTTTATCCGGAACGCGCCGGGCAGAGGCAATTCCTCGAAGATCATTTTCCGGCGCCGCGGAAGTTCGGCAAGGGGAATCGGCGTACGGGCATGCGGCTCATGGGCTCCCTATTCCGGATTCCCGAGGGATGGGAGCGTTTGATAGCGCCCGATTTGATCCAAGGTAAGGGCCCGGAGATCGGCTCCGCGCTGCCAGCCCTGATACCAGTCGCAAGTCCATTGCAACATTTCCCCGAACCTGAGCCGGGGGCCCCAGGACAAGGCCTTTTTCGCCAGGCCGCTGTCAAGACGCAACACGCCGGCCTCGTGAGGCTGAAGGGCGTTTTCCAATTCCCAGGAAGCGCCGATCGACTTGCAAATGGCATCGGCGACGTCGCCCACCGGCCGCACATCGCTTTCCAGCGGGCCGAAATTGAAGGCCCGGGAAAAATCGGCGGCATTCCCGTGCAAACGTTCCGCCAATAGCAGGTAGCCCGACAGGGATTCCAGGACATGCTGCCAGGGCCGCACGGCCTGGGGATAACGAAGCTTGGCCTTCCTGTCGGAAATCCGCGCGCGCACCAAATCCGGAATCAGGCGATCCGCGGAAAAGTCCCCTCCGCCGATCACGTTTCCGGCGCGCGCGGTCGCTAGGCCGGTTTTGGATCCGGAGTCCGCGCTGAAAAAGCTGCGCCGCCACGAAGCGCACAAGATCTCGCAGGCCGCCTTGCTGCTCGAATAGGGATCGTAACCGCCCAACGGATCCCCTTCCGGGAAGGGCATTCCGCGCTCGGCATTTTCATAAACCTTGTCGGTGGTTACGACTACGATAGCCCGTACCGAATCGCAGGCCCGGCAGGCTTGGAGCAGTTCCAAGGTGCCCATGATATTGACGCGCCACGTCTCTTGCGGAATCCGATAGGACTCGCGCACCAATGGCTGGGCGGCCAAATGGAAAACGATTTCGGGACGCGAGCCCTCCATGGTCTGGCGGAGCCGTTCGGGATCCGCGATGTCGCCGCGCATGTCGCGGCAGTCCGCGGCGACCCCGGCGAGGGTGAAGAGGTTGGGATCGGTGGAGAGCCGGGGGGCCGAGTAGCCGGTGACCTCGGCGCCCAGGGAGCGGAGCCACAGGGTAAGCCATGAACCCTTGAAGCCGGTATGGCCCGTGAGCAAGACGCGACGTCCGCCCCAGAAGGCAGGGTTCACCAGGTCTTCCACGGAGCTTTGCCGCGGGCCCAGAGCTCTTCCAATAAATGCTTATCGCGCAAGGTATCCATCGGTTGCCAAAAGCCCCCGTGCCGGAAAGCCTGGAGCTGGCCTTCCAAGGCGAGTTTCTCCAAGGGCTGCTTTTCGAAAATGGTATCGTCACCCGGAATGACGTCGATCACGGAGGGCTCGAGGACGAAGAAGCCTCCGTTGATATACGCGCCTTCGCCGGTGGGCTTCTCGTGGAAACGGGTTACCGTGTCGGCCGCGAGATCGATGGCGCCGAAACGCCCCGGCGGCTGCACGGCCGTCAAGGTGGCCTTGCGCCCGTGGGCCTTGTGGAAGGCGACCAGCGCCTTCAGGTTCACGTCGCAAACGCCGTCCCCGTAAGTAAAGCAGAACGTCTCGTTATCCAGATGTTCGCGAACGCGCTTGAGGCGGCCGCCGGTCATGGTGCTCTCGCCCGTATCCACCACGGTCACCTTCCAGGATTCCGCGTTGCTCTGATGGACCTTCATGGAGCCCGTAGCGAGATCGAAAGTGACGTCGCAACGGTGCATGAAATAATTGGCGAAATATTCCTTGATGACGTAACCCTTGTAGCCGCAGCAAATGATGAAATCGGTATGCCCCGCTTCGGCGTAACCTTTCATGATGTGCCATAGGATGGGGCGGCCGCCCACCTCGACCATCGGTTTCGGCTTGAGATGCGTTTCCTCGCTGATACGGGTGCCGAAACCTCCGGCCAGGATTACAACCTTCATGGAAAGAGCATAGGTATTTTGAGGCGACTTTTCCATACCGCCGCGCCTGTCGATCCGGACGCCCGGGGGGAAATTAGGTAGATCCATTCCATGCCTCTCACCGGCCCGGACGATATCCTGCTTTACGACTACGACGGCCTGGTGGCCGATTTCGCGCGCCGGTTCGGCAAAGGCGAATACCATTCCGGCGCATTGTTCCGCGCCCTCTACCGCCGCGCCGAAGATGATCCGGCTGCGTTACCCGAATTCTCCGCCAATCCGTCCCTGGCCTCCGCCGTCTCCAAGGCGTTCGGCTACCGCCTCCCGGAAATCTCTGGTCGCAGCGGCGACGGGGATACCTACAAGTTCCTCCTCAAGCTGCGGGACGGCTACGAGAGCGAATCCGTCGTCATCCCCATGAAGCAATACAAGTCCTTGTGCGTTTCGTCGCAAGTGGGATGCAAAATGGGTTGCACCTTCTGCGAGACCGCGCAGATGGGCTACCTGCGCAGCCTGGACGCGGGCGAGATCGTGGCCCAGGTAATGGTCGCGCGCCACGTGCTCAAGGAGCCCATCGAGAACGTCGTCTTCATGGGCATGGGCGAACCCATGGATAACCTGGACAACGTGCTCCAGGCCGTGCGCATCCTTTCCGATCAGCGCGGGCTGAACATCGGGCAATCCTCCATCACCATTTCCACCGTCGGCCACGTGGACGGCATCCGCCGCCTGGCGGAGCTGGCCCGCAAGCCGCCCCCCGAGGGCTTTTCCCGCCTGCGCCTGGCGGTGAGCCTCAACGCACCCAACGACGCGGTGCGCTCGCGCATCATGCCCATCAACCGCCAATGGCCTCTGTCCGAATTGAAAGCCGCCCTGGCGGATTTCCCCTTGCATCGCCGCGGGGATTTCCTCTTCATGGAATACGTTCTCATCGCCGGGGTTAACGATACCCGGGAGCATGCCCGGGAGGTGGCGGAATACCTGCGAGGGCTCAAGGCCTGCGTGAATCTCATTCCCTACAATCCCCGGCGGGACTCGCCTTTCGCGCGGCCGGAGCGCGAAGCGACCGCGAACTTCTTCCATTGGCTGATGGAGGCGGGCCAGTACTGCCGGGTGCGCGGCACCAAGGGCAAGGACGCGATGGCGGCCTGCGGGCAGTTGGGGAACCGGGAGCTGAAGCGCTCCCGCAAGACCGCTTGACCTCCGCCATGGGCGCTTTCCATGATCTTGCGCGGTTGGCCTATTCCGCCGAACGCGCGGCCGCCTACGCCTACCAAGGCCACGCGGCCAGCGTACGCGACGCCTTCGAGAAAAGCGATCTCCTGCGCATCGAAAAGGAGGAGTGGCTGCACCGGGAACAGCTCGGCCGCATACTAGGCAAGCTCGGCGCGCGTCCGTCCCCGTGGTTGGAGATCAAGTACGCTTTTATCGGTAAGGCCATCGGTTTGTCCTGCCATATGATCGGAAGGTTCATGCCGATGTATTTCGCGGGCCGCCTGGAAAGCGGAAACGTGATGGAATACGTGGAGATGGAAATCCTGGCGCGCGAACACGGCATGGAGGATGAGCTGGAGTGCATCCGTGAAATGGCGCGGGTGGAGAAGACCCATGAGGTTTTCTTCCTGGAGAAGGCCCAGGAGCACTGGGCCATGGGCCTTTTCGAAAAGCTGTTCGGCTGGGGCCGCGACCGCAGCTATAACGTGCTCAGCTATGAACCGTTCGTAACCTCGAAGGAAAAGATCAGGACCTGAGGATCGGCTTGGTCCCTGGCTTATCGGCGGATAGGCGCCTAGCCCGCTTCGGGAACCGGCTTACGCGCTTTCAGCCATACGAACAGGCCGATGGCGAATACCATCATGGCCGCGCAAAGCTCCTGGCCGCGGGAGAACCGCCCCAAGAGGACGAAGCCGAGCTGGCGATCCGGTTCGCGGAAGAATTCGATGAAGAAGCGCACGAAGCCGTAGAGGAAGATGTATGCGGGGAACATTGATCCCTTAGGCGATTTCAGGCGGCGTAGGAAGAGCAAAACCAGGAAGATGAAGAAGCCCTCGAAGAAGGCCTCGTACAATTGGGACGGATGCCGCAGCAGATCGGGATCGGGGGAGAGCGGGAAGTACATGCCGATGGGCCGGTCGGTCACCCGGCCCCAGAGTTCGCCGTTGATGAAATTCCCTAAGCGACCGAAGACGTATCCGAGGGGGGCGATCGGGAAGAACAGATCGCAAAGGTTCCAGAAGTCGGCGGGCCGCCCGTCGGCCGTCTTATGCTTGCGGCAGAACAGGTATCCGCCCACGATGGCGCCGGTCACGCCGCCATGATAGGACATGCCGGAGATGCCCGTGAAATGAAACCCGCCATGGAAGCTGAAGGGGATGATGACTTCGAAGGGATGGGCCGCGTAATACTTGAGGTTATAGAAGAGGACATAGCCCAGCCGCCCGCCCGCCAGCACGCCGATGAAAGAATAGGTCAGCAGGTTCTTGAGGAACTCCACGTCGTAGCGATGGAAGCGTTCTTCGTTACGGCAGCGGGAACGGGCGAGGAAGTAGGTTACGGTGAAGGCCACCAGGTACATGAGGCCGTACCATTGGATGCGCAAAGGCCCGAGGTGGAGGAGAACGGGGTCCAGGTGGGAAGGGAGATGCTGCCACCAATAGAGGAATCCGCCCATGCTTGCCTTCCAAGCCCCTTATGCGATGGGGCTCCTTCGTTTTCGATCCGACCGAAAGTAGAAAAATTCCTAGCTTAGCCTCCCATGCCGGGCCCCCATAAGGACGCCATCACCGCCGCCGTCCGCGGCGTGCAGGAACGGATCTCCGCCTTCCTTTCCGGCGAAGACAAATCCTTCCGCGAGGACGCGTGGACCTACGCGTCGGGCCTTGGGGGCGGAGTCACGCGCACCTGGGAAGACGGGCCTTTGCTGGAGAAGGGAGGCGTGGGCTTCTCCGCCATCACCGGTTCCTCCTTGCCGCCCGCGGCGGCCACCCAATTCAGGATCGCGCCCGGCACGCCTTTCTACGCCACCGGCGTCAGCCTGGTCATGCACCCCCGTAACCCGCATGTTCCCACCATCCACATGAACGTCCGCTACTTCGAGGCGGGCGACGTGTGGTGGTTCGGCGGCGGGGTGGACGTGACCCCGTATTATCCGGTGGAGGCGCAGGTGATCGGTTTCCATCGCGCCCTCCGGGACCTGTGCCTGCGCCATGGCCGGGATTACCTGGCTTGGAAGGATGCCTGCGACGCGTACTTCTTCCTCAAGCATCGCGGCGAGCCGCGCGGCGTGGGCGGCCTGTTCTTCGATCATCTGCGCGAGGACAAGGAGAAGGATTTCGCCTGGGCCGAAGCGCTCGGGCTGGCCTTCCCTGATCTTTATCGGCCCTTTCTGACCGGAAGGGACATGGCCGTCAGCGAGCGGGAGCGGGACTTCCAATTGTACCGCCGCGGGCGTTACGTGGAATTCAACCTGCTCTGGGACCGCGGCACCCTGTTCGGATTGCAATCCGGCGGGCGCACCGAATCCATCCTCCTGTCCATGCCCCCCTTGGCCAAATGGACCTACGGCTGGACGCCCGAGCCCGGCAGCCCGGAAGCGCGCCTGACCGAGCATTTCCTGAAGCCCCAGCCTTGGGCGGACCTGTAGCGGGTGGTCTTGCGGGCCGCGGCGGTTCGCGGTAAGCGCCGATTTCCCGGACCGGATCCCGGTTGCCCATCCGGCCCCAAGTCGATATATTCAGGGCCTCAGTGCCCCGGACCCTAAGAGGAGAAAAGCATGACCTGTTCCCGTGGTATGGCCTTCGCCGCCCTTTTGTGCCTCGCCCCCGTCCTCGCGTCCGCCGCTCCCAAATGGGACGTAGGGCTACGGGCGGACATCTTCGATGACAACTACAAGCTCGGCGTGGGCGGGGAGTTGGGGGTTATCGGCTCCGCCAACGACGATTGGGACTTCGGCTTGCACCTGAACTACAACCATTTCGCCCCCCAAACCGACGGCTGGAAAGCCGCCGAGGAGTTCGGGGGCTACGTAGCCGCCTACTGGAAGCCGAAAATAGACCAGGCTTTCTGGTTACGCCTGGGGCCGCACGCGGGTTACTCCCACGTCGTGAACCATTACGTGGATCTGGGCGGGGATGCCATGGCCGTTTTCAAGGCGACCCCAACCCTCGATTTCTACGCCGTGGTGGTGCCTTCGTTCTTCATAGGCAAGAACGCCCAAGCCATGACGCGCATCGGGCTGGGGCTCGAATTCCACGCCGTGGGGCCTTAATCATCCGATCATGCAGGAACCGGAGAGACTGCTCGCGGCCCCGAAATACCGGGCTTGGAAGCGCACCGTGGAAGCCAACGGTTGCGTCTTCCGTAAAGTGGAGCTGCTGGCCGATTGTTGCAAGCAGGATGGCTCCCTGCTCTTCGCGCTCCTGAAGACCCGCATCGAAGATCCCGCCGGCCGGCCCTTGCCGGCCTATGCGCTCTTGCGCGGGCATGCGGTGGTGGTCGTCACGGAGGTCGCCGACTTGGAGACGGGCGAGAGGAAATTCCTCATGCTGCGCCAACGGCGCGTGGGGAGCGGAGCCGAAACCCTGGAGTTCCCGGCCGGCATGGTGGACGAGAACGTGGACGACCCCGCCGCGGTGGCCATCCGGGAGTTGCACGAGGAGACGGGACTGGAAGTAAGGCGCGATCAATTGATCCGGCTGAATGAGCGGCCCTTGTATACCTCTTCGGGCCTGGATGACGAGGCCATCCACTTCTTCGGCTGCTCGCTGGACCTCCCCTCTAAGGAGTACCAGGCCCTGCAAGGCGGCGCCCGCGGCAAGGCGGAGGAAGGCGAGTTCATCCGCCTGGAACTGTGGGATCACGATCAGGCCTTGCCGCATATCGATTCGGTGCAGGTGAGGCTGGGCTTCTGCCTTTGGCGCGGGCGGCCGCGAGGGGCCTTCTGAAGAAAATCCTTCTCCGCCTCTATCATACCCTGGTCCGATGCGCGCGGCTGAGGCCCGTCCAGGTACGCAAAGCGTTCCAAGTCTTCGCCGAGCCCATCTCCGCCTTGTTGTACTACGTGGCGCTGAAAGGGATCCGTTCCCCGATCCGCATCGGCCTTAAGGGCGGCGGTTCCTACCGGTTGGAGTTCGGGGACGATTTCCTGGTCCTATGGAGCGCCTGGGTGGATGAGGAATACCCGCTCGCGGGCGGGGAGGCGGTCATCTTCGATGCCGGCGCCAACCTCGGCGCGTTCGCGCTCTACGCCGCCCATACCTGCCCCCGGGCCCAGGTGTATGCCTTGGAGCCGGTGGCGACCACCTTCCGGAAGCTGGAGGGGAATCTGGCGTCCGCGCCCGACGCATCCAAGGGCCGCCGCATTACGGCGCTCCAGGCGGGCGTCGCGGGAACCAGCGGGGTCCGGGAAATCTACGCCGCCGAACGGAGTCCTTATAGCAGCTTCTACGCGGGTGGGGCCGGCGCTGCTGGCGCGGCGGGCGTCGCTAGTGCGGCGGGTGTCGAACAGGTAAAGGTACTGAGCTTGGCGGACTGGATCGAGGCGGCCGGGGTTTCCGGTCAGGTCGATTTCCTCAAGATGGATTGCGAAGGGGCCGAGATGGAAACCCTTCTGGGAGCGGGCCCGGAAACGCTGCGGCGCTTCAACCGCATCATCTTCGAATTCCACGAGATCTCGGGCATCCCGTATGCGCGCGTGGCGGATCATTTGTCCGCCGCGGGGTTCGTTTGCCGGAGCAGCCGCCGCGATCCGCGCTCCCGCACCGGCATCGCGCGTTTCGACCGCGCCTGAATCGCGGTTTTTCTGGCTAGATTTCGCGCATGCCGAAGTCACGAACCATAGCCGCTCCCGCCCTGCGCCTCCGCGATTTCACCGAGTCGGTCATCCGCGAGCAGACGCGCATGGCGCATCTGCATGGGGCGGTTAACCTGGCCCAGGGTTTTCCGGATTTCCCCTGCGACCCGGCTCTCAAGGAATTCGCCCGCGCCTCCGTCGACGGCGATTTCAACCAGTATTCCATCACCTGGGGCATGGCCTCCCTGCGCCAGGCCATCGCCAAGAAGGTCGGGGCCTATAACGGGATCCAGGCCGATCCGGACCGTAACGTTACGGTTACCTGCGGGGCGACCGAGGCCATGATCTGCGCCTTCCTCTCCACCTTGGATCCGGGCAAGGAGGTCATCCTCTTCCAGCCCTTCTACGAGAACTACCATCCGGACGCCTACCTCTGCGGGGCCAAGCCGGTGTACGTGACCTTACGGGAACCGGACTGGTCCATCGATGAGAGGGAACTGGCGCGCGCCTTCAACAACCGCACCGCGGCCATCGTCATCAATACGCCGCACAACCCCACCGGCAAGGTCTTCACCCGGAAAGAGCTGACCCTCATCGCCAAGCATTGCCAACGCTGGGGAGTGAAAGTGTTCTCGGACGAAATCTATGAGCATATCCTGTACGATGGGTCCGTGCACGTGAGCCCGGCTTCGCTGCCGGGCCTGGAAGATCTCACGGTTACCATCGGCAGCGCTTCCAAGACCTACGGCATCACGGGTTGGCGGGTAGGCTGGGCCGTGGCGGATGCGCGCCTCACCGACGGCTTGCGGCAGGTGCACGACTTCATGACCGTCTGCGCGGCGACGCCTTTGCAGGAAGCGGTGCGCGGGGCCTTAGGGCTAGGTCCCGGCTTCTACCAGGAGTTGGCCGAGCATTACCGGGCGCGGCGGGATTTCCTGGTCGCCGGCCTGGAGGCAGCCGGTTTCCATTGCCATGTTCCCAAGGGCGCCTATTACGTCATGGCGGACGTCGCCGATTTGATCAAAGGACGCTTCCGGAACGATGCCGAGTTGGCCCGCCACCTGGTGGAGAAAACCAAGGTGGCCGCCGTTCCCGGCAGCTCATTCTATAAATCCAAGGCGCTCTCGGGCCGCGCCGCCGCGACGGTCGCCCACAAGCTGCGCTTCTGCTTCTGCAAAAAGGAAGAGACCTTGGCGCTGGCGGTGGAACGGCTGGGGGAATTCCGCCGCTCCCTGTGATTTTTCCCGCTAACGGCCGCGTTTTGGGAGAGGGTCTTACGGCCTCTGCGCGGCATCCAGGCGCGACATCACTTGTTCCATCCGTCGTTCCGCCTGCGTTGCTCCCGGTTCCATGCGGCCTTCCGTCCCGGTTGGCCTTCCTTCCTCCCGCCCCTTCGGGACGGCCCTGCCGCGCAATAAACCTTCGACCCTATCGCGCAGGCCCCGGTTTCCCCGTATCTCCAATGCGGCCGGGAATTCCGGCGGCTCCATGGAGGCTTCCAGCGGGCTCCGCAGCAAGGCCTTGAGTTCCGCGCTCGCGCATTCATCCGGCCAAATCGCGCCCAGGCGGCCCAGTCGCTGCAAGGCGCGCGGGGGCATGCGGGCGGCCCAGGCATCGGCCCGGGAGGGGCGGCCGCGCAGGTTGGCCAGGAAATGCATCCAGATCGAACGGCGCCGGTACCAGGGTAACTTGCGCGTTTCCCGGTAGCCCCACCAGGATGCGGGCGGGTTCCGCAACGCCAGCGCCGAAGGAAGATGGACGGGGAAAGGGCGACGGGAATTTTCCGCGCCGCCGCCCGGACCTGCGTTTCCGATGGCTTCGCCCGCCGGGCCTATCTTGGCCAAGTACAACTCCAGATTATTCTCGAAACGGCGATCGGCAATGCGCGCCCCCAAGGCCGCCGCCGTGGGGACTTCCAGCAAGGGATTGGGCAAATCGTCCAACTCCCCGTAGCGATCATAAAGCCCGATAGGAGCAAGGCCCGCGTCCGCGAGGGCCCGCAACCAATAGGCCGCCCCTAGGCGCGCCTCGCGCGCATGGAAAAAGGTATCGACCAAGCGCGCCGGATGGGAGAGGACGTCATGCATGGGGGCGAGGCGGGCGCGTAGGGCGGGGGAGACTTCGGCCAGGGCCTGAAGCAGGGACCGGGCCGGCTCGCGATCGCCGGGTTCCGTCCCTTCCAGGCCGAGAAGTGCGAAGGCCCTTTGCAGGTGGCGGATCCAGGTTCGCGCTTCGCTATTGTAAACCATGATGCGAGCCGTTCCACCGGGAGCGAGCAGGCGGGCGATGCGCCCCAAGGCCGCCGCGGGCCGGGCCATATGATGCAGCACGCCATAGCAATCGACATGCGCCAATCCTTCCGGAAGCGGGATATCTTCGTCCCCGAGATCGGCCCGCAGCCATTCCATCGCGCGCATGCGCGGGAGACAGCGAAGCCGCGCGCGCCTAAGGCTGCGCGCCGACAGATCCATCGCTATAAGACCGTGGCGGCGCGGCTCCCAGAAGGTGGATAGATAAGGGAAGACGTCTCCGCACCCGGCCAAGAGCACGGCGGGCGCCGGGGCGCGCCGCAGGGACGGTTCCAAGCCGCGCTGCTCCAGCACGCGCGCCGCGAAGAGGGAATTGGAAGCGTAGGCTTCTTGGCCGCGCAAGGGAAGGAACAATCCGTACGCGGGATAAGGAAACGCTTCGTACTGAGCGCGCACGTGCGCGGCCACATCCGATCCCTTGGCATTCATACGCTTCCATTGTAACGCTTTTGGATTACATTCTCCCCCATGGCTATTCGCATTTCCCGCGTTTATACTCGCGGCGGAGACAAAGGCAAGACATCCTTGGTAGGCGGCGTCCGCGTGGACAAGGATTGCCGGAAATTGGAAAGCTACGGCACCGTGGACGAGCTGCTTTGCCTGGTGGGCACGGCGCGCACCGTCCTTTCGACCATCCCAGGCCGCGTCTCCGGCGCCAAGAAGGCGTCCTCCGCCAAGTCCCCGGTGGGACAAAAGGCTCCCGCCTCTCCCGCCTCTCCGGCCGATCTCGAAGCCCAATTGCGCCGCGTCCAGAATCGCCTGTTCGATGTCGGCAGCCTGCTCGCCACCCCGGCCGGCCAAACTTATCCCGGCATGCCCACGCTCTCCGAAACCGATGTCTCGACGCTGGAAAAGGAAATGGACTTGTTGCAGACCGTGCTACCGGTCTTGGATTCCTTCGTCCTGCCCGGCGGGTCCCCGGCCAATGCGGCTTTGCATCAATGCCGCGCGGTGTGCCGGCGGGCCGAACGCGAGGCCCTGCGGCTGGCGCGCGAAGAAGCCGTCGATCCGCTCCTGCTGAAATTCCTGAATCGCCTGTCGGACTGGTTCTTCGTGCTGTCGCGCTATGCGGCTTGGCTGGAGGGCGCTCCGGAATACCTGTGGGAATACGGCGCGAAGAAAGGGAAAGCGAACCGTGCGACCATGACCGAAGCGGCCGCAGCCGAAGGGTCAAGGGGCCGGGCCGTCAGGAAACCGCGTTCTCCCTGACGGTGCTCAGCATCGCCCGTACGGCATCGGTGAACGAGCGCGGCGTGAAGGGCTTGAGCAGGAAACGTTCGTTGGCGTCGGCGCGGTCCGCGAGCCGGTCCGCCTCTTCCTTCCCCGACATGTAAAGCACCTTGAGCGTCGGCAGACGGGACCGTAGGGCCTGGGCCGCCTCGAAACCGTCCATCCCCGTCCCCAGGTTCACGTCCGTGATCAGAAGCTGGATCGATCCGCCCCTGGCCTCCATGAGATCCAGGGCTTCCTCGCCGTCCTGGCAGGAGAGCACTTCGTAACCTGCCAACCGCAACAGGGTGCGCAGCAGGCTTCTCACCGCATCCTCGTCCTCGATTACCAGGATGGTCCGTACCTTATCTTGCATGCCTACCCCATGATGCCGGTGACGCTAGCCGCCGGATTCGCCTTCGCCGAGCCGGTGTTTCAGATCATCGTTGAGCTTGTCCAGGGACAGGCGCACGTAATGCTCCACGTCGCGGCGGCGGAATCGCAATCCCAGGCCGGTGTGGTACACTTCCTGGAAAAAAATCACGCGACCATCGTCCTTTTCCTTCAGGCGAAGGACGTGCTCGGAGGCCAGGAACCAGGCGCCGAGCTTATGGGCGTAGGTCCAGCTCAAATACTTGGGAGCCATGAAACCGGTGATGGTGCCCGCCACGGTCTGCACGGGCTTTCCCCAGTACTGCAGATCCACTTCCAGCGGCGCATCGGCCGCGGCCTGGCCGCGCACCGCTTTCATCAGGCGATTCCACTCGGGATAGGCGGCGAAATCGGTGAGGATGCTCCAGACCCGCTCCGACGGGCCTTGCAAGGCGATCTCGGTGGCGATCTTCATGCTTCGTGAAAGGTAGTATTTCGCCGGCGATTATATCGCAAAGAAGTCCCAGGGCTGCCGATCGCGCAAGGCGGGGAAGTGCTTGCGCCATTGCTTGCAAGCGTCCAGATCCAACTTGGCCCGAAGCAAACCTTCTTCCGCGCCCGCCTGCGCGACCGGCTCGCCCTTAGGCGAGTACACGGCCGATCCGCCCGCATAGCGGAGGGCGTCCTGTTCCCCGCAGCAATTGACCCCGGCCACGAAAGCCTGGTTCTCGATGGCCCGCGCCTGGAGCAAGGCGCGCCAATGGCTTTGCCGGGCCTCGGGCCAATTGGCTTGCACCAGGATCAAGTGCGTGCCGCGGCCGGAGCCCGCGCGGTAAAGTTCCGGGAAGCGCAGGTCGTAGCAAATCGTAGGCTGCACCACCCACCCCTCCACGTCGACGGTGACGATTTCGCGTCCGGCCTCGAAGAGCTTATCCTCGCCGCCGTAGCTGAAGGGATGGATTTTACGGTAGGAGGTCCGCTCCGAGCCATCGGGGCCGAAGAGCAGGCTGAGATTGCGGTAAAGTCCCGCAGCCGTAAGCGGGCTCTGGGCTTCGTCCCCTTGGCCGGCGGTCCCGCCATGAAGTTCCCGGGCCCCCGGCTGGGATGCTTCCACCGTGGTCCCGGCCACCCAGCAGCGGGTCCTGCGGGCCAGGTCGGCGAGGAAGGCGCGGTCCGCCGCGGCCACGCCGGCCAGGGCTTCCGGGCCGAGGCTTCCCGCGGGAGTACGTCCGGAAGCGGGATTCGCTCCTCCCGATAACGTCGCGGCATCCAGGTAACCCGTGCTGAATAGTTCCGGAAGCACGATCATCGCCGGAACCGAGGGCTTGATGGGCGCGGTCAATGCCTGCACCTTGGCCCGATTCAATTCGGGCTTCCCTCGCGCGATAGCCATTTGCACCAGGTGCAGTTCCATTTCCATAGCCTTCTAATGTTAATTTAACCCCGAGGCACGTTTGCGCATCCCCATTGTCGGCCCTTATTTTCGCTGGCTGCAAAAAGGCAACCCCACCGGGACGGTGGAGCGCTATCCCGAAATCGATTCCGATTACCGTTCCTCGATCCCCGGTTTATACATCGTCGGCGATTTGACCGGGGTGCCCCTGCTCAAGCTCGCTTCGGAAAGCGGCGCCCGCGCGGCCCGGCACATCCTGGCGGACCCGGACTTCGTCGCGCGACAGGGCCGGGGAGAGGACGCCCATAGCGATGGCGGGGAAGGCGGCAACAAGGCCGGCGAAACGACCGGCGAAACGACCGGTGAAGGCCGACACGACGTGTTGATCATCGGCGCGGGACCCGCCGGGCTGGCCTGCGCCTTGGCCTTCGCGCGCGCCGGAGCGGACTACCTGGTTTTGGAATCGTCCCGGCCTTTCAGCACCATCGAGAATTTTCCGGCTGGAAAACCGATCCTGGCCAAGCCGGACGGCTATGCGGCCGTTTCGCCGCTGGCCATCCGGGATGGATCCAAGGAAAGCCTGCTTGCCGACCTGCATGGGCAAATCGATGGCCAAGGATTGAAACTACGCGCCGGCGTCCGCGTGGATCGGATACGACGGGACGGGAACCGGCTGCGGGTCGAAACTTCCCGAGGCGGGTTTTCCGCCCTGCGCGTGGTCCTCGCCATCGGCAAAACGGGGGATGCGCGGCGGCTGGGAATTCCGGGCGAAGATCTTCCCCACGTCTCCAACCGCCTGATCGATCCCGGGGATTTCCACGGGAAAAGCATCCTGGTGGCGGGCGGGGGAGATACGGCGGTGGAAGCCGCCTGCGCCTTGGCCGAAGCCGGCAATCAAGTGACCCTCGCCTATCGGGGTGGCGCGCTTTCGCGCCCCAAACCGGAAAACCGGGAAAGGCTGGAGTTCCTAAGGGAAGGCGGACGCATCGAAACCGCTTTCGGGAGCGTCCCCAAGGCCATCCGCCCGGGAGAGGCCGTCCTTTCGGAGACGCGGGGTGAGGGGCCGCCAGGCGAACGAACCCTCGCGGCGGACCAGGTGTTCGTCCTGATCGGGCGCGAATTGCCGATCGCCTTCCTGAAACGGTCGGGCATCCGGTTGGCGGGCGGAAAGGACGCGGCGGGGTTCGTCTTCCTGGCGGCCATGCTGGCCTTCTTCTGCATGGTCTATTTCGGCAAGGCGGGCGCCGCCCACGACGTTTTCCGAGGCGTCCACGGGTTAACCGGGACCGCCTGGGCGTATCTCACCGTCCCCTTCCGGCCCGACCTCGCCCGCGACCTGCCCTGGTCATTACACCATTATTCCTGGTATCCATCCCTTTGCTTTCTGCTGGGCTGGGCGGGCTCGCTCGCCTTCTTGATCGCCGGCCCCGTGGCCCTGATCGCCGCCCTGCGGCGCCGGCGGCGGTATTTCGGAACGCCCTGGGCCCGCTTCAAGTCCGCCTACTTCATCGCCGTCGCCGTTTTCTTCGCCGGGATCTATTTCCGATTCCTGCTGGGCCAAACCGCAGGCTGGTCCGAAGCCCCGACCTATTGGTACAGCCTTTTGTACAGCCTCACCGTCATCGTCTTCGGTCTTCGCCGCATGGCCGTCAAGAAGACGCGCTACATCCGCCGTCAAATGCTCGTGCTGATGGCGGTGCAGGTTTTCTTCCTGTTCCTGCTGCCCTTCCATTTGTTCGATCCGCTCATCAAGTCCCATTTCGCCGCCGATTCCTGGCTCATGCGGGAAGTCTTCCCGGCGGGCAAATATTCCTGCTTCGGCCTGGTGCTCTTCTGGCCCTTGGACATGAACGATTTCGGCCGCAGCGCCTTCTGGACCTGGTTCCCTTTCGTCCAGACTTTCGGGATCCTCTTCTTCATCGTTTGGCGCTGGGGGAAAGGCGCGTATTGCGGCTGGATCTGCAGCTGCGGCGGCATGGCCGAGGCATTGGGCGATGAATCCCGCGAGCAGGCTCCCCACGGTAAAGGGCCTAAGCGCATGGATAACATCGGCCAAGTCGTATTGGCCGCCGCCCTGGCGCTCACCGCCGCCGGCTACGCGTCCCGGCATCTTGGCGCCGGGCCTTTGTGGCTGGATACCTTCCGCGGGGTTTACAAATTGGGCATCGACGTGTTTTTCGCGGGCGTGCTCGGCCTGGGCCTGTATTTCTTCCTGTCCGGCCGCGTCTGGTGCCGGTTCGGCTGCCCCCTGGCCGCCCTGATGCACGTCTACGCGCGGTTCTCGCGCTTCCGTATCTTCGCTGAAAAGAAGAAATGCATCTCTTGTAACATCTGCACCAAAAGCTGCCACATGGGCATCGACGTCATGAATTACGCCAACCAAGGCATCCCCATGAACGACGTCCAATGCGTTCGCTGTTCGGCTTGCGTGCAGGCCTGTCCTACGGAAACCTTGGCGTTCGGCTCCATCCGGGCGCAGGCGGACCCGGAAAATCGCGGGCGCCAAGAGGCCCCCGATTTCCCGAAACAGGATTGGAAAGCGGGAATCCGGTAGGGCGGATCCGCTAGGGGCTTTTGGGGGGTGGAATCCGTCTTTATTAGATTGGACAATCCCCGGAGGCCTTCCGTAGGGGTCTGGACCTAATACGCAGTCATGAAATCCAAGATTTTGCTCATCGTTCTGTTGATCGCCGGCGTGGTCATCTTCAATTTCTTTTATCCCCTCAAAGATCATCTCAGCGATGCCTTGGATTGGTTCCGGGATCTGGGTCCCTTGGCGGTCATTCCTTATATCGCCGTATTCGTGCTGGCTTCGGTTTTCTTCATTCCCATCTCCGGCCTCATCATCATGGCGGGGACGCTCTACGGGCCCTGGCTGGGGTTCCTTTTGGCGGCGTTCTCGGCAACGCTATCGGTGGCGGTGTGCTACGCGGTAGGCAAAAAGCTTTGGCGGCAGCGGGTCGAACAATTGCGGCACGATCATCCGCGCCTGCAAACCGTTTTGGAGGCGGTTTCCAAGCACGGGAACATCCTGGTGTTCCTCATCCGCCTCAACCCGTTCCTGCCCTTTACGGTGCTGAACTACCTCTTCACCATCCCCAAGCTGGATCCGAAGCTGTATCTCTTCAGTTCCTTCCTGGCCCTAACCCCCGACATCTTCTTCTACCTGTACGTGGGCCACATAGGCAACGTATTGTTGGAAGACCCGTCCGAGTTGAAGCCGCTGACCTGGGTCATCTTAGGCATGGCCCTGGCGACTACGGTGGCGGCGGGTTTTATCCTGAACCACATGATCCGCAAGGCGGTTCCGCACAAGCCGGTGGATTTGGCCGATCGCACGGCGCGGGTAGGCTAGCCCCGGTAGGGCGTTTTCGGGCCGGCTCTGTCCGGCGAGATATCGCCCGGGCCTGTCATGTCGGGCCGGTTACCTCCGATTGAGCTACCGTTCCACGTCCAAAGCGCGTTGGAAACTGCGCTCTCCCACTTCCAGTCGGCACAGGTAAGCGCCCGGGGCCATGCCCGTCGCCTCGAAAGTGCGCGCATAGCTTCCGGAAGCCTGGAATTCGTCCACGACCGTCCTTACCAGTTGCCCGCGCATGTCGAACACGCGCAAGCGCACGCGCTCGGACGACGCCACCCGCCAGCGCAAAGTGGTCGCGCCCCGGAATGGATTCGGGAAATTGGGCTGAAGGCCGTCGCCGCGCTCGACGGGACCGCGCGGGAGGATGGGGGAGGACACGATGGGCAAGGCGGGGAAATCCTTCAGCATCACCTTGGAGAGATCGGCCGCGCCCACTCCCAGCCAATCCTTCAGGATGCTGGCGTAGATGGAGCGGTAGTCGTATTGCATGGGGATGTTATCCTTCACCGTCACGGTGGCGGGGATGACGGGATTGGTTCCCAACAAGCCCCCTTGCACTCCCGCGCCCCAGACGAAGAGCGGCGCCGAAGTCCCGTGATCGGTTCCGAGCGACGCATTGGATAGGATCCGCCGTCCGAACTCGGAGATGGTCATGCCCATCACGCGATTCTCAAGGCCCAGCAATTTCAGATCGTCCTGGAAGGCCACCAGCGCGTCGTTCACCTTGGCCAAAAGGTTGGCGTGGTTTCCCGTGGTCAAATCGGCGGCGGCCACCTGGTTGGCGTGGGTATCGAAGCCGCGCAAGGTCACCACGAAAATCCTGGTCTTGATGCCTCCCGCGATCAGGCGGGCTACGCCTTTCAGGGCGTCGGAAAGCGTATTGCCCGAAGCCGGATACAAGGTTGATTTATTGGTCGCCGCCGCCACCGCCTTCTTCAGGGAGTCCCCGTATTTCTGGGTTTCCGTCACCATCTGGCGGATGAAGGAAAGTTCGTGGCCGGCCGGGGTCGCGGGCGCGGTATCGACGCCGGCAGGGGTCAGGGTATAGATGGAAGTGGCGCTGGCTACGGCCATGCCCATTGGTACGGTGGGCCCCTGCAAGAGGGTGTACAGCGAGGATCCGATCTGCACCGCCGGCGGATCGGGGAAATCGGCGCTGGGGTAGCCGTCCGGATAACCAGGAAAAATGGTGTCTAGGTAGCGGCCCAGCCATCCGGTCGAAAGCACCTGGTTGTAGTCCGATCCGGAGAACCAGATGTCCGTGGAGCGGAAATGGCTCTGGTTATGGTTGGGGTAACCCACCGCCTGCACGATGCGCAGCTTCCCGTCCTTGTAGAGATTGCCCAAGCCGGCCAGCGCGGGATGCAGCCCGGTCTTGTCGTCCAGTTTTACGGCCTTATCGGCGGGAATGAGGATGTTGGCCCGCGCCTTGGCGAGATTATCGTACTGGTCCAGGGGCAGCACGGTGTTGAGGCCGTCGTTGCCACCGTCGAACCGTAGCACCACCAGCACCCGGTCCGAGGGGACCTGGGCCGCCAGGGCGGCCAAAGGCGAGGCGAAGGCGCGCGCCGCCGGACCGGCCCCCCCCGCCAAGGGGATCGCCGTCGCCGCCGCGCTCAGTTTCAGGAATTCCCTGCGTTCCATGCCGGCTCCCTTCAGCATAATTGGTACTCCGCCATTTCCATCATGGCCGTCAATAAGGCCCGTAGTCGCGTATCCACCGGCTTGATCAAGGTCGCGTCCGAAGGCGACGCCACGTAGGCGTCCCATTCCACGCCCCACTCGTAATCGGGCAGGCCGTTCAGCAAGGTGTCCTTCAGGTACTTCAGTTGGTTATCGGTGAGGTCGATGGGGAAGAGCAGGGCAGCCCATTCCGCCGCGATGACATCGGCCTTGCTGGGATCGGAGGTGGCCTTCGCCATGCTAAGGACGTCGGCTGAGAGGAAGGACTTGTCGGTGTAATACCCGTATCCCTTGGCCGCGGCCAGCTTGTCGGTATACTGCTCGCGGCGCGGCAGGGTATCCGAATTGATCCAGGCCTCGTAGAACACCGGGATCTGGTAGAATTCCGGCCAGCCCGCCACGTTGGGCGGATTCCCGATTTCCAGGCCCATGCGCGCGGCTTCGCCCACCAGCGCCTGCATCAGCGCGTATTGCTTGACCGGATCGGTGCCGTCGGGCAAGGGGATTTCCAACTGGCGCAGGCTCCCCGCCACGATGTCGACGGGGGTTTTGATGAAGCAACCCTGGTTGGCGGCGTCGTGGAAATGCGCGCTCTTGAGCAGGGTCGCCAGCACGGGCTTCACCTCGAAATCGCCCTTGATGAATTGATCCGCCAAGGGCGTGATGACATTGGCCTCCACGTCCGTCCCGATATCGTAGTACACGAACCAGCGGTACAGCTTGCGGCAGAAATACCTGGCCGTCTCGGTCTGGGCGAAAATCATGTCGACCAGATCCTTCAACTCCTGGGTCCCCGCATCGGCCCCGCTGCGGCCGGTAATGACCGTGCTGCCATAGGCGGCGGAAAAAGCCTTGTCCTTCGTGTCATGCTTTGTGGCCACGAATTCGGAGGCGTCCGCCCCGCGCACGTCCCGCCACCCGGTCAGCGCGCGGGCCGCGGCCTTCACGTCATCCTCGGTATAATTGGTGTAATTGCCCGCTGAAATCTCCGGCCCCTTGCCGATGGTGAACAGCTCTTGCACTTCGCGCCCGAAGTTCTCGTTGGGATTGGTGTTGGTATTGCTGTCCCCATTCAGGTATTTCAGCATGGCCGGGTCTATGGTGATCTGCTTGATCAGATCGCGGAAATTCCCCAGGGCGCTTTTACGCAACAGGGTATGATGCATCCACGCATAACGCGGATCGCCCACGGCATCCAGTTCGGTGGCCAGATGGTTATGCCAGAACAAGGTCATCTTCTCGCGCAGCGAGAATCCTTGCCCCAAAAGGATCGCCATCCACCAATTCTGCAAAGAACGTTGCCGGGTCGAATTGTAATTGCCGTCGTAATCGGAAACAGTCCAGGAGGTGCCCACCGGCGTGGGATCATTGGAGTCGGTGGAAAGCGGCAGGCCGGGCTCGGCATCCGTCGCATTCAGAAGCGCATCGACGCAGGTCGAGGCGGTAAGCCCCAGCGCATTGGCCAGATCGGCGCGAGTGTAGCCGAACAAGGTCCGGCGCAAAAGGTGGGTGGCATGGCGTTGATCCCATTTGCCCGCGTAAGGCTCCAGGCCCGTCGTCAGCGCAGCGCGTTTAGGCAACGCGGCGTTGGCGTATTTGGCGAAGGCGGCGTCGCCCGCCAAGGCGGTGGCGGCCTGCTTGCGAGCCGCCGCTAAGGTCCGTTCCTTCATGGGGTTCCTCCCGGGATGGTTTCCATCCGGGTATTTTAATCGCTCCGAGGGCCCTACACCAGAAAAAGATCCGATCCGATAACGGCCGGCCCTTTCCCGGTCGCTTCGGGAAGGCGGTGATTTCAGGTGGGAATCCGCTAATCCGATAACGGTGGCCCGTCCGAGCCTCGCTTGGAACCCGCCGCCAACTCCGCGGGTCCAATTGGGGTACCAGGGCAAGGGAAGGGGCCGTAGGCGCCCCCCCCTGGATTCGGAGAGTGTAGTTTAGGCCAGGAATGCCGCGAAAAGCACAACGCGCCGGCCCGGTCGGAGGCCCATGAAGCCCTGGATCGGCGCCGAAATGAAAAGCCTGGAAGAGCTCCGCGCAGGACGCTTGGAGGGATTGCATTGGATTTACGAGACTTTCGCCGGGCGGTTGCTGAACCAATGCTATCGCATCCTGCTCTCCCGGGAACAAGCCGAGGACGTGGTGCAGGATCTCTTCGTGCGGCTGCCCGATATCATCGGGGAGTTCCGCGGGGAAAGCGCGCTCGGCACCTGGTTGTATCGGGTGGCCCACAATATGTGCCTCAACCGGCTTCAGCAGGCGAAGAACCGCGCCAAGCTGGAATGGGAGAACGCGGAAGAGCTGGCGCCGCGCGCCCGGGGCGGTTCGGTGGAGCTGACCGATTTGCTGGCCAAGGCCCTGGCGGGCCTGGATGCGGAGACGCGGTCCTTGCTGTGGTTGAAGGAGGGCGAGGGCGTTCCCCTGAAGGAATTGTCCGTCATCCTCAAGCTGCCCGAGGGCACGCTCAAGTCGCGGCTCTCGCGGGCGCGCGACAAGGTGAAGGAATATCTCGAACAGGAGGCGAAGGTTGAAAAACGATCTTGACGGTCTCTTCCGCGAGGCCGAACGGTTGCGTCCGCGCCCGGAACTCTGGCGTCGCATCGCGGAGCGCTCCGCGCTGAGCCCGCGCGCCGGGCGGCGCCCCGACGCCGGGGGACGTTGGGAGTGGGCGGGCGTCCGCTACTTGCGCGCGGCGGCCGTCGTCCTCGCCGCGGGACTATTGGCTCTGGGCGCTTTCGGGCTATTTCGGGGGCCGGCGAACGAACCCGTTCGCGAAGCATCCGCCGCGGCGCCGTTATCGGCGCAGGCCGGGGCCGATACCGAATTAATCGATCCGGAGCTGCTGGGCTGGCAGGCGGATCTAGGGAACATCGATTTGGTGGCCGATGAGGCCGAGGAGGCATTATGAGGAATGGTATGACGGGAAAGGCGTTTTGGCGGCGCGCGGGCGCCGGGATGGGATTGGCGTTGGCCCTGGCCTTGTCGGCGGCGGCCCAGCCGGGGCCGGGCGGTATGGGCCATGGACCGATGGGGCACGACCACGAAGACGGAGGCATGGGGATGTTCCTGTCCCCCCGCATGTTCCACGAACTCGGGCTTTCCCCGGATCAGGAGAAGAAGCTGCGGGAGATCCATCTCGCGGCCGAGAAGAAGAAGATCCAGCTGCACGCCCAGAAGGCCACGCTCGAGCTCGATCTCAAGAATTCGCTTTCCATCTATCCCGTCAACAAATCCGAGGCCATGGCCTTGGCCGAAAAGATCGCGGACCTGGATAAGCAGATCACGCTTTTCCGGGTGGAGACCTTGACCCAAGTGCTCGGCAACCTCACCGCTGATCAGCACGCCAAGCTCCAGACCTTGCAGGAAGAGTGGATGGAAAAGCGGCGCGCCTGGCGCGACGAATGGGAGAAGGACCATCCCGGTCGCCGCGGCGGCAAAGATCAACGCCAAGGCCCGCCGGATCAGGGTCAATAAGATGCCTCGGCCGGGGAAGCCCTTCCGTATGAAAGGGCTCCCTCCCGGTCCGGGATCCTCCGCCACCAGGAAGTTATCTTTGGGGGCATGCGCGCCACGAAGTTGATCCCGTATCTGGCCCTTCTCGCGGCCACCGTTTCCCTTCCCGCCTTCGCAGCCGCCGCTGCGCAATCCTCCCTGCCCGCTGACCCTCCGGCAACGGCCTCCAAGGCGGCCGTCCCGGCCGCCCGAATCCAAGCGCCTCCGGCCTTGCACTTGCGTCTCGGGCTCGACAGCGTCGCCTGCGGCATCAGCCTACCGGCGGGCGGCCCCCCCAAGCGCGGGAAGGCGGGCCTCATCATCTGGCTGCACGGCGGCATGCGCAGCCAGAACCGCGAGAAGGGCTTTGAGGCCCATCGCGGTTGGTTGGACTACATCCCTCCGCGCCGCTATTACGTTTGCAGCCCTTCGGCCTATGCCGGGGCGGAATGGCCCACGCCCCAGGGCCTGGCGCACATCGAATTCCTCATCGGCTACATGCTGAAGAATTACCCGATCGATCCCGGCGACGTGAACATGGTCGGGGTCTCGGACGGCTGCCTGGGCGTGGTCAGCTATAGCCTGCAAGGCTCCCGACCGTTGCGCCATCGCGTCCTCATCTCGAGCGCGCCCCAACTCGTTCTTCCCATGGAAAGCCTTCCCGGGCAAGCCCGCTTCTCCCAGGGAACCTGGGACTTCGTCCAAGGCGGCAAGGATCGCTTGTTCCCTGCCGACCAGGTTTTCCCTTACTTGAGCCAATTCCGGGCGCTCTATCCCAACGCGCAGGTACATGCTTTTCCGGAAGGCGAGCACGACTTTTCCTGGTACGCCGAACATGCGCCCGACCTTTTGCGCACCTTCTTCGAGGAATCCCGGTCCCCGGGAAAAGGTCCCGCGACGGAAAAAAACGCAGCCGCGGCTAAGCCGGCACCTCCCCCGGGCCTGGATCAAAAACCCGCCCAAACCCGGAAATAACCCGCTCAAAATCCTAAATCCACCTACCCTGAATCGAATGGCCGCTAGCACGTCCGCGGGGAAATAGGCATAATTAGGGCATGGCGAACGCAAATCCCTTTACTCGATGGGCCGCTTTGCCGCTTCTTGCGGCGGCATTGGCCTGCGCCGACACGGGCTCGCCCGCTCCGGCCAAACCTTCTCCGGCAGCCGCGCCAGGTAACACCCAGGTTACCTCGGAAGCCAAGTCCCCCTTGACGGATGCCTTCATCGCGCAGGGCTCGCTGCACGTTTTCCTGGAGCGCCCGGCTTCGGTCACGGTCTACAACGCCCGCGGCCAGCAGATCTTCCGTCGCGATTCCCACGCCGCGCTCGAAATCGTACCCTTGCAGGGCGCGACCACCGGCTTCGTCTACCTCACGGTGCGTGCCGAAAAGGCGGAAGCGACGCGCAAGCTGGTTTATACCGGCAAGTAAACGTTCAATCGATTCATAACGGAAAAGGCGGATGGAAACATCCGCCTTTTTTCTTGGGTTTATTTTCCGGGAAGTCCCGGTCCTGCCATTGGCCCGCGGCGATAAACCGGTGGCCGATAACCCGCCCGCTTAGCGGCTGATAGGTAAGGTTCCCAGGTTCTGGGTTTCGCCGTCACGCGTCGCACGCATCAGATAGGACCCCGCTGGCATCGGGCCCAGGTGCAGGGGGAGGGTTTCCCCGGCCTTGCGGTTGCCCAGGGGGAAGGAGTGTTCTTTGCCCGCAGCGTCGAAAAGCGACAGGGTATTGTCGAAGCCGGGCTGCAAGAAGCGCAGCAGTAGGACCTGCCCGGAAGCGGAGCCTTCGCTGCGCAGGATGGACAGGCCCTTATGGGCTTGCGGCGACGATGGGCCGGGCAGGAGAGCGGTGGCGGGATATTTATTCAGGAAGACGTAGGTTCCGCGCCGACCGCCCACGACGATATCCGGTTTCCCGTCCCCGTTCACGTCGCCCACCTTGATCTGGCAGCCCGCCCCGATGTTCCCTTCGACTTTGTGCGGGGTAAAGGTGGCGCCCCCCGCTCCGCGTTTCAATTCCCACCAGTAGATCATGCTGGGGTTGCCGGGCACGACGGGGCCATGCGTACCCCAGCGGTTGCCTGCGACGAGATCGAGAAGCCCGTCGCCATTGATGTCGGCGAGGTTGAGATTATGGACCTGGCCGAAGGCCACGCCCCCGTACAGGCTTGCGCTGTCGGGGGTGCTCATGATCATGTGCTCCTTCCACTCGCCTCCTTTGCCATCGACGTTCTCTAGCCAATGCAGGCCCCAGGCATGCGCTTGGATGCCCGACACCACGTCGTTATCGCCGTCCCCGTCGATGTCGTAGGCGTACATATGGGCGCCGCCCTGGTTCTCCCCGGCAAAACGCTGCGAGCTGAAGGGCGCCGCGTGAAAGGTCCACTGGGCCGTACCCAAAGTCGCCGGCTGCTCGTACCATCCATGCATGGAAAACACATCGATGTGCCCATCCATGTTCACGTCGCCGGCCCCGATGCCATGGGAATTGATGCCGTAGGCGGTGGCCCCGTTTCCCGAACGCACTTCGCTGACGGCGCGAAAGGTCCATGGTCCCGTGAGGTTCGCCGCATTCTGCTCCCCTACGCCCACTTGGTTGTTTTGCATGACGATATATTCGGGCTTGCCGTCGCCGGTCACGTTCCCCAAATGGGGGCTTTCGGCGCCCAAGTTGGTGAGCATGGTGTGGGAGGTCCAATTGGCGGTGGCCGTGCGGGCGGTCGCGCCGGGATTCTGGTACCACTCCACCGAGCCGCAGCAGGGACCCATATTGGTCAGGATATCAGGGAAGCCGTCGTTGTTGAAGTCGTAAGTCTCGCATTGCCAGGGAGCGTCCGATCCGCCGCCGTACACGCCCGAATCGCCCTTAAGGGCTTTGCCGGCGCGGAAACGGTGCGAGACCTTCCAATCCGGGCCCTCGTACCAGAACGGGGGCGAGACGATATCCATATGCCCGTCCTTGTCGATGTCGGCGAAGTCGGCGCCTTCGTTGAAGAACTCAGTGCTCACGTCTACCCGGGTCCAATTCGCGGTATCGCCGCTCTGGGTCCGTCCCAGACAGATCAGTCCCAGTACGAGGTACGAGATTTTACGTAACATGGATGTTCCCCCCTAACGGATCACGGCTTGCAGGCGCCGGGCGCCCGCCTCTTTCACAACGAACAGTCCGCAACCGGATGCGGCTCCCCCGGCGGGAATCGCGGTCCTGCGCCCGTCCAGGGAATAGGTTTCGGCCGGCGAAGCCGGTCCCATCGGCCCTAGCCCCCGATCCGATGGCCGTAGCGGCTGGCGGACGGCGACGGTGGCCAAGTCCGCGATTTTGATGTCCTTGAAATAGATCGTCACCTTCTGATCGCTATGCGCCTGCAAAGCGATATAACCCGTGCTTCCGACGGTCTTGGATTTATGCAGCGCGTCGTTCAGAACGCCTTCGCCGTTCCAGTTCGCGTACGGGATCCCGTTGACGATTGTGCTGACGGTCATTCCCTTGACCCGGATCTCGAGGTCGTTCCAATCCGGGAAGTAATTGAATTTCCATCCCGCGGGAGTCGTGACATTGGACTTGGCGATGGTCCAGTCGGGCAGGTTCGGCCAAAACCAGCGTTCATCCCCCTTGGTCATATCCAGGACCAGGCCCGTGCGCCAGTTGTTGTTCGTATAGATGTCCACTTGCGGACCGTTGAGATAGCCTCCAGCGTCGTTGGGATCCCAGAAGCTTCGGAAATTGACGCCGCTATTGCCCTGTTCGCCCGTCGGGGCCGAGAATTTCAGCTTCAGGTCGAAGTCGGTATACTGCTTGTCGGAATACAGCCATTGCCACCCGGCCCCGCCGGCCGATTCAAGATCGATATAGCCGGCCTTGATGGTGGCGAATTCCTTGATGGTAGTCCCGGCGGTCTTGACCGACCAACCGGTCAGGTCGGTGCCGTTGAAAAGGGAAACGAAGGGCGTATCGGTTTGGGAAAAACCGAGCGAGGGCGATAGGCAGGGCAACAGGCAAACCAATCCGGGAAAGGAAAGGGCGCTCAGGATTCTCCGGAAGTCCATCGATTTTCCCCTGTCCCTTATCGCTTTTCCGGGACGGCCGACAAGACCGCCCGCCGTCCATCCGCGCCCACCGCGATGCCTTTTCCGGCTTCGAGCAGGAACCGCGCCGGGTCTGCCAGGCGGTCGCCCGTACGCAAGCCGGCCGCGCGAACGGTGGGAATCAAGATGCGGCTCGAAGACGTGGGCCAACCCGGGCGGTTCCTGCCCGCAACCAGAAGATCGATCTTATACAATCCGCCATCTCCCGTGATGAAGAGCGTTTTGTTGTCGGGCCCGCCGAAATGGCAGTTGTCGGTATTGCCCATGGCGCCGCTGGTGGACCGTTTGGGGGCCGCCACCGGAGCCGCGTCGATGCTGATGCTCCCCAGCTCCTTGCCCGTCGAATCGCTTACGAAGACTTTTCCCTGGCCCCAGTTGGCGTGCCATACGTTCCCCAGCACGTCCACGGTCAGGCCGTCGGTGTCCCCGTTGGGGCTCGCGACGAAGACGGCGCAATTCGAAAGCACGCCGGTGGCATTGTCCACCTTGCACTTCTGGAGCCCGCCGGAAGCCACATACACGATGGACTTCTCTTCGATCCATTCCACGCCGTTGACGCCTTGGAAGGTGCGCGTGGTGATCGTCCCGGCGGTATTCCGGAAGAACAGGGTATTGCCGTTCAGGTTGGTGAAGAAAACGGCGCCCGCGGAATTGATGGAAAGATCGTTGACGCGGCCGATGGACGCGCTCGGCGTGGAGGCGTGCAGCACCGTAACCTTGCCGTCCTTTTCCACCCGCAGCAAACTGTCGTGCATGCAGATGTGCAATCGGCCTTCATTGTCGAATTCCAGCCCGTTCGATCCGCGGCTGGGATCCTTGTATACCGATTTCACTCCCTGGGGGGTGATCTTCCAGATGCGGCCGTTGTCCACGTCCGGATCCTCGGAGAAGAAAACGTTCCCGTCGGGATCCACGTTCACGCCTTCGGAATAGGAAAGGCCGACATGGACATCGACGACCTGGGCGCCCGGCGCCGCCAGGGAGGCGGGAAGATTGACCTGATGGGCTGAATGTACGCTCGGGGCGGCCCATAACAATCCCGCCCACAACATCGGTTTCCGAATCCCCATTCCCATCCGCATGTACCTCTTTGCTGGAGTCCCCGGCCGGGAAGATTCCGGCCCCCGTTCGGATTCTTAAAATACCGTGAGTGCCGGTTTCGTGCGTTCGACTTCCGGACATTCCGGCACTGTTCCTATTCCCGTATATTCCGGACGCAAGCCGGGAATCTCGTCATGAGCCGGTATTTATTGGCCGGGGTCCGCGATGAAAATCCGGAATATGCCGATAGGGACACGCCCCCTCCTTAGCGCGGCGGTTTCTTCCCAGGATGGAAGCAAAACGATCCCTACTTCGTGGCGCCGCCCTGGCTGTGGCCCTTCTCGCTAGAAACGGTACGGGCCAAACCCTTTCGTATCCCGGTTGCGCGGATCTGAAAGCGGGCGATTTCCGTAAGACCTCGATAATGGATTTCACCGGCAGCGGTCGTACCAAATTCGCCATCGCCCAGGACGGACGAATCGTCGCCGCGGGGACAAGCGCCCAGGTCAGCGTATACGATCCCAAGACCGGCACGCAAATAGATGCCGGCAAGCCCGACAGCATCGGGGGCTACATCTGGGGCGTGGCCGGGATGGCGCTGGACCCCGGCTTCGTGACCAACGGCCGCATCTACCTCTACTCCTACAAGCCGCTCGCGGGTGACAGCCAGGAAGCCCAGATCCGCCGCTATACCCTCAAGAACAATGTTATGGATCCGGCCTCGGAGCGGCTCATGCTGGAGTGGGGCACGCAGAGGAACAACATGGACCATAGCGGCGGCGGCATGGGTTTCGATGCGGCCGGGAACCTATATGTGGGCATTGGCGAGAACGCCTATTTCTCGGGCATGTACGCGAACATCAATGAAACCGATCCTACGTTCAACGCCTTGCGATCTTCCGCCAATACCAACGACCTGCGCGGGAAGATCCTCCGGATCAAACCGAGGCCTTTTTCCGAGGACGATCCCGCCCCCGCCCCGGCGCCGGGAGGGACTTACGATATTCCCGCCGGCAATCTCTTCCCGCCGGGCACGGCCGGGACGCGGCCGGAAATCTACGTCATGGGTTGCCGCAATCCCTTCAGCCTGAACATCGATCCCGTTACGGGTTGGCTGTTCTGGGGGGAGGTGGGCCCCAATGCCACCACCGCGTCCGCCGATAAGGGCCCCGCGGGCAGGGAGGAATTCAACCTGTTCACCCAAGCCGGGAATGCCGGCTGGCCCATGTTCACGGGGCCTAACCTGCCTTACCCGAAATACGACTATGTCGCCAAAAAGACGGGTCCTCTCTTCGACTCGCTGGCCCCGGTCAACGATTCCAAATACAACACCGGTCTGCAAAACCTTCCGCCTACCCGCGGTTCCCTGGTCCAATACAGCCGGGAGGCTGGGTATAACCCCTGGCCGGGATTCACCGTGGGATCGGAAATCGTCCCCGTTGCCGGCCCTATCTACCGGTACAACGGCAGCCTTCCCGCCACCTACAAGCTGCCGCCCCACTTCGATGGCCACGCGATCATCACCGATTATTACATGAAATGGATAAAAGCCGTCGCCTTCGACGCGAAAGGGGAGAAGGCCGTAGACGTGCAGCCGGTATTCGCCGACCTGAGCTACAGTTCCGTCTCGGACATGAAAATCGGCCCCGATGGGGGTTTGTACATGTTCGAATACACGAGCCAATTGCTAAGCCGGGTGGAATACACGGGAACCTGCCTCCCCAGCGTAGCCATCAGGGCGCCTAACGGACTGGTTCGGGAGGGATCCTTGCCCGCCGTAATGACTGGCCGCAGCCGATTGGAGGTGCCCGCGGGATACTCCGGCTTCACCCTTTTCGACCTGGAAGGGAAGAAAATGTGGTCCTATCGGCGCGGCCTGAGCGAGGGTCCCGACGTCGCCGAGCTACCCGCCGGAACGGCGGATAAGGTTCTGTTGGTCCATTGGGAAGCGGCCAAGCCCCGATAACGGCGCGATCCGGCGGCCATCCAGCCGGAAAATCCGCATGGCAGCCTCGTTCATCTCGTCCCGGTAACGAACCGGATTCGCGATGGAAATCACCGGCTGCCCGCTCTTATACCCCTTCACCTTCATCGGCAATTTGTACAGCCCCCGGATCGTGACCATGTACAAGGTCTTGAAATCGGCGCCCCCGAAACCGATGTTGGTCATTTGCTGGCCCAGGATGGAGATTTCCCCCAGTGCTTTCCCGTCCGGATCGAATGCGTGCACCACGCCGGTCGAATAGGAAACCGAAAAGACGTCGCCCCTCTCATCCAGGGTGATCCCGTCGCAGGCCGCGACGGCGGAGAAGAACTTCCGGTTGGAAAGGGAATAGTCGGCGCCTACGTCGTAGGTGGTCACGGTATCGATCCCGAATTCGTGCAGGTAGAGCCGCTTCCGCTCCTCGTCCCACTCGATTCCGTTCGGCCTGCTGATGTTGGTGAACACCGTCTTCGTCTCGCCCGTGGCGGCATTGCGGAAAAAGACCGTGCTACCCATATAGTTGGTGAAGAACAGGTTGCCCTTGGAATCGCCCGTGACGTCGTTGAAGTCCTGCCCGGTCGCCTTGTACAGGGTGTCGGTCTGGTTGTCGAACGCGGCGCCCGCCTTGACGCGCACGATGGCGTGCTGCTGGCAGATGACGATCCGGTTCTGGGGGTCCAGCCACATCCCGCTGGGATTATCGGCGGCCTGCCGCCAGAATTTGGCGGTGTCCTGGCCCGCTTTCAACTGCATGGTTTTATTGCTCTGGGTTTGCTCGCCGAAGTAGACATTGCCTTGCCAATCGGCGACCACGCCTTCGCCGAACACGTTAGAGCCGCCGCCACCGGTGCGCGGGATCAGGACCGGCGTGCCCGGATCGGCGAGGTCGGGGCTGAGGGTGTGGGGCGATTGGGCGCCGGCGATGGCGGCCAAGGACAGGGCGGCGGCGAAGGCTTTAAGCGTGGATATGCGCATTGGATTTCCCTTGGTCATTGCCAGGGAAAGGTAATACGTTCGCCGGTTATGGGGTTCCCAAATGCTGCACGACCGCGAATGCGGGAGCGACCGCGGAGCGCAACGTAGACCGTACCGGACGGTACAGCCGGATTAGCCGATCATTTTTTCTTGAACAAATCCGAAAGCGCCCCGAGGTCGGCCGCGCCGCCATCCTTGCCGGTGGCCGCCTTCTGGTTCTCTTCCTTGATGCGCCGGAACACCTCTTCCCGGTGGATGGAGATCTCCTTCGGCGCCTCGATGCCCAGCTTGATGTTCTTCCCGTCCACTTCCATCACGGTGATGCAGACGTTCTCGTTGATGCGGATGGACTCTCCCACCTTGCGGGTCAGGATCAGCATTACGGTATGATCCGTTCCCGCAGCGAGTAGGCGTCGTTCTCGATGATGATCTGCTTGCCCACCCGATCGCGGATGTTGACGAAGAGCGGGCCCATCAGGTTGGCGGTGGATTCCACCAACGGCGTGCGCAGGGTGACGATGACGTAGAGCAGAAGATCCTTCGGATCCTTGATGTCCAGGGCCGCCAGGTCTTCCTTCTTGATCTTGGGCTGGTAATCGGGCCGGAAGGCGAGGGGATTGATGACGGCGAAGCGGATGTTGTTGCCTTCGTCCACGCATTCCATCCAATGGAAGGGCTGGTGCTCGGGCACGGACATGATGATGAACTTGCGCGCGTGTTCGAATCCGGGGAGGCCCGCCGAGAAGCGGATTACCTGGTCTTCGGTCCAGGGAACGCCGCTGGACGTGATTTTCTGTGTACTTGCCATCCTGATCCGGGTCCCTTCCGCGCTTTCCATTATCCTTCGGCCCGTCCTTTATTTCAAGAGTTCGAGAATGTGTTGCGGCGCCTGGTTGGCTTGCGCCAGCATGGAGGTGGCGCTCTGGGTGAGGATCTGGTTGCGGGTGAACTCCGTCATCTCCTTCGCGAAGTCCACGTCGCGGATGGCGGACTCGGCCGAAGTCATGTTGGTGTCTTGAACCTGCAGGTTCTTGACCGCATGATCGAGTCGGTTGATGACCGCGCCCAGGCTGGAGCGCACCATGCTCACCGAACGGATGGCCGCATCCACCGCGCCGATGGCGGCGAAGGCGCCATTGCGGTTGGTGATGGCGGTGAGGTTCGGGGGGATGCCGAGGGCCCCCAGGGTGATGGGCTGGATGGTCACGGGCAAGGTATCGATGGTGCCCAGGACGTTTCCGCCGTTGAAGTTTGCCCCGATTTGCAGGATGGAGCTGGTCCCGCCCATGGCCCCGAAGGATCCCGGTTCCCCGTCGAGCAAGGTCATGCCGTTGTATTGGGTGCTTTGGGAGATGCGTTGGATTTCCTGCATCAAGGACTGGAACTCCTGATCCATATAGCCGCGCTCGACGGTGGAAAAGGTGTCGTTGTCCGACTGGACCGCCAATTCGCGCATGCGCTGGAGCATGTCCGAAACCTCGCCGCAAGCGCCTTCGGCGATATTCAGCAAGGCGGTCCCGTCATTGGCATTGCGGATGGCCTGGGCGGTGCCGCGGATCTGGGTGCGGATCTTTTCGGAGACGGAAAGTCCCGCCACGTCGTCGGCGGCGCGGTTGATGCGCAGGCCCGTCGACAGCTTTTGCAGCGATGCGTCCAAGCCGTCGGTGTTCTGGGCCAACGAGTTCGATGTGATCATCGCCGTGATGTTATGGTTGATGCGGGTCATGCGTCCCTCCTTGGTCGGTCGGATGGGCCCAATTCCCTGGCCCCATCGCTGCAAAGAGGACAAAGCAAAGACAAAGCCAAATTTCTAATCACGCTAGGATGACCCTGGTCGCTTTGAATCGACCGGCGTTCCCCGGCGCGGCCAGGGGCCGAAAGGGCATTTTCTGCCGGGCCAGGCATGCCCGCTCTCCCTGGGGCTTCCGACCCTACGCAGGCGCAGATGCTGGCGGCACTGCGTGGGGAAAAACGCATAACCTTACGCTTGACGGAAAGCCGAGGCGGGGACGAGGGCGGAAAAGCCGGCCGCGCGGGAATTTTTTCGGAGATAAATTGGGGCATCGGCGCATATCGGCCGGTCCGGAGCGGGGGACGATCCGCTATCGTAAGCATCGATCGGAAGGGCAGGGCATGGAAATCAGGAAGGCTTTCGGCGTGATCATCGGGGTGGCTTTGGCGGCGCTTTCGCGGGGCGTCTGCGGGCCGAACGACACCGATTGGGTCCAGATGTTCAACCGGGTGGACTTGAAGGATTGGGACATCAAGTTCACCGGGCATCAGCTGAACGACAATTACAAGAACACCTTCTACGTGAAGGACAGCCTGCTGATGGTGGACTATAGCGGCTATACCGGCTTCAACAACGAGTGGGGGCATGCCATCAACAAGACGAAGGCGTATTCCTATTACCTGCTGCGGGCGGAATACTCGCCGGGCGCCAACCAGGTTTCCGGGGGCCCGAGCTGGGCGGTCCAGAACAACGGTCTGATGTTGCATTCCCAATCCATGGCCACCATGACCCTGAACCAGGACTATCCCATCAGCCTGGAGTGCCAGCTCAAGGGATCCAAGAACGGAGCGACCTTGAACCTCTGTACGCCGGGCACTGCCTATTACGCCACGGCTACCGGGGGTTCCGTAAACACCACCCACTGCACGGACATTTCGGCAAGCAGTAGCCCTTCACCGGCTGCCGATACTTGGGCTTGGGCATCGGCTTTGGTGATGAGCGATTCCATCATACGCCATTATAACGGAAAAGGCGCCGGGGGTACCCCCGTTCTCACCTATTACCGTCCCGTGTACTATACCGGGAACGTGAACAATCCACCCGCCAACACCCCTGCCAACGGGACAGCGCTCAAGAGCGGGTACATCGCCATCCAGGCGGAAACCGCGCCCTACCGCTTCCGCAGGATCGAGATCGTGAACCTGGAAGGCTGCATGACCGCGGGGAATCCCAACTACAAGAGCTATTTCGTTCACAACGATCCGGCGGCCTGCAACACCGTTAACGTCGGGCAGCCAGCGGGAGAAGACGCGCGTTTCGCGATCAGCCCGGCCTTCGCCACCTTCGCCCCCGCCCGCGAATCGCGCCGGATGGAAATCTTCGGAGGCGATGGCCGCAGGGTTTCCTCGCGGGAGGTCCCCTCGGGAGCGCGGGAAGCCGCCATGCCGGGACTGCCCGGAGGCGTCTATTACGTCAAGCTTTCGGCGGCGAATGGGTCCCTGACCCGGCGTTTGGCCGTCCCATGAAGCGCGTCCCAGGGTAACGTGGGGCCACGGTTCACAAGCCCAATAGCAGCACGTTTCCCTTACGGTTTACCAGCATCAGGATCTTGTTCCCCTTCTTCGCCTGGGCCATCGCCACGGCGAAGGCCTCGGCATCGTCCACGGCCACGCGGTTCACCTCCAGGACCACGTCCCCTTCATGCACGCCCGCCGTAGCCGCCCGGCTACCCGCCTCCACGGCGGTCACGACCACGCCTCGCCCCAGGGCCTTATCCAGGCCGAACCTTTGCTTTACTTCCCGCGACAGGCGGGCGACCGAGAGGCCGGCCGGATGCCGGGCATCCTCATCGGATTCGACGTGGGCGCCGGCTACGCGCTTCTCGTCACGCTTGGCGATACGCGTTTTGAAGTCCAGGGTAATGCCCTCCCGCAGTACCCGTACGTCCACGAATTGGTTGGGGATCAGCAGGGCGATACGGTTCAGCAGATCGCTGGCATCCTGGATCTCCGCATCGCCGACCTTCACGATCACGTCGCCGCGCTTGAGCCCCGCCAACTCCGCCGGGCTGCCCGGCACGACCCCGCCCACCAGCGCCCCACGCGGGGCTTGGCCGTCGTCGCGGGCCTTGAGCTTGAGGGACTGCGCGGCATCGGGATCGAGGGGCTGGATGGATACGCCCAGCCAGCCGCGCGTCACCTCGCCGTCGCGGATCAAATCGCGGGTGATTTTCTTGGCCATGTTGATGGGGATGGCGAAGCCGATGCCCTGGTAGCCTCCGCTGCGGGAAAAGATGGCGGTGTTGATGCCGATCAATTCGCCGGACAGGTTCATGAGGGCGCCGCCGGAGTTGCCGGGATTGATGGCGGCGTCGGTCTGGAGGAAGTTCTCGTAATTGTTGATGCCGGTATTCTTGCGGCCCTTGGCCGATATGATCCCGGTGGTGACCGTATGCGAGAGTCCGTACGGATTGCCCACCGCCAGCACCCATTCGCCGATGCGTAGCTTGTCCGAATCGCCCAGCGGCAGGGTCGGCAGCTTGCCCAGCTTGGCCTTGATCTTCACCACCGCCAAATCGCTGGGCTTGTCCGCGCCCACCACCGAGGCGATGTACTCGGTCTCGTCCGAGAGGCGCACCTTGACCCGGTCCGCCCCTTCGATGACATGGTTATTGGTCAGGATGTATCCGCCGGAACTGATGATCACTCCCGACCCGAGGCCGGTCTCCTTGCGGGACCGCAGGCCCGACCCCCCCTCCCTGGACGGGTCCCCGTCTTTCGATGCGCCGCCATCTCTCGAGGGGCCGCCGCCCCTGGACCCATCGGGGCTCCCGAAGAAATAATGGAAAGGCCCGTTCTCCAGATAATCGTCGTACCGGCCCGGTTCCGAGGCCGGAACGTCATGCTCGCTGGTGATGCTGACCACCGCCGGGATGGCCTTCTCGGCGGCGTCGGCGAAGATTTGCTGGAAGTCGTGCAGGCCCGGGGGCAAGCGCGGCTTGGCGGAGGCGGGCAAGGAATCGAATACGATGTCTTCACCCGTCGACGCATCTTCGCGTCCCGCGTCTTCAGGCCCGGGAGCGCTGGCGCCGGGTCGATCGGGACCCGGATCGGGATGTTCACCGCGGGCCGGCAGGATCTTGTCGGGACGGCAGGCGGACAAGCACAGGGCGCCTATGAAGAGGGCCGCGAAACGCGGGGCCGTGAGACAGGTGGTCGCGAGACGCGGGGCGGCGAAACGGGAAGGCATAACCCCAGTATACGACTAAGCCGGGCCGCGGGCCGCACCGCCCGAGACGATGAAGGCCAAGAGCTTGGCGCTTTCCGCCGAAGCCAGGGGCGTGATGCGGTCGCGGGGCACCAGCATCAGGTATCCGCCCATGTTGTACGACTGCGGCATATACACAGCCACGCGATCGGCGGCTTCGGGGATCATCTCCAAGGTATCGGCGGTGACGAAGCCCAGCAGCTTGATATCGCTTCCCGGCGGCGCGGGCGCCGTCTCGGTGCCTATGGGCAAATGCCCCAGGGCCACCATCACCGGGCGGTTGAACATCTTCTTTTCGCCCACGAAGGAATTGATCAAATCCTTGATGGAGAAATACATCAGCTTCACCACCGGCAGGCGCGACATGATGCGCTCGAACCAGGTGAACAGTTTGGAGAAGAAAATGTTGGAGGCCAGCGCGCCCACCAGCACGATGAAGAGGATGGTAATGACGAACCCCAAGCCAGGGATGGGAAGATGCAGCCATCCGTCGATCTTGGCGAAGACGGTGAAGATGACCCAAGCCGTGACGATGAGGGGCGCCAGGGTGAGGACGCCTTTGAGGAAGTTGCCGACAAGGCCCTTCATGAACCCGCGGGCCATCAGGTAATCTCGCGGACGCCGGAAGGCGACCCGACCAGCACGGTGGATTTGGCGGCATAACGGAGGAAGAGGCCGTGCCCGACCACGCCCGGCAAGGCGTTGAGGCCGGCGTCCAAGGCCTTCCAATCCGGCCCGGCGCCTGCGGCGCCTGAAAAAGTCACGTCCAGGATGAGGTTGCCGTTATCGGAGACCACGGGCCCATCCTTCCCGCCGGTCGCCATCCGCAGCACGGTTTGGCCGCCCAGGGCCCGGATCCCTTTCTGGACCAGGCGCGCGGCGGCGGGCATCACTTCCACGGGTACCGGGAACTTGGCGCCTAAGTGGGTCACGAGTTTTCCCTCATCCACGATGACGAGGAAGCGGTCGCAAGCCTCGGCCAGGAGCTTTTCCCCCACCATCGCCGCGCCCCGTCCTTTGATCAGCCCTTTCTCGGGGGAAACCTCGTCCGCGCCGTCGACATAGAGATCGATTCGATCGGCTTGATCCGGCGGCAACAAGGGAATACCCTCGGCTTTGGCGAGTAAGGAACAGGCGAAAGAACTGGAAACTCCGTATATGGAGAGCTTTTCATCACGGATCCGTCGGCCCAATTCCCGGATGAACCAGGTAGCGGTGGACCCTGTCCCCAGTCCCACTACCATGCCGTCCCGGGCTTCCGCCGCGGCCTTGAGGCCTACCATTTGCTTGGGGTCCAAGCCATCTCCTTGGATAAGGCTGAAGCGAAAATTTAGACTAATGCGCCTGGGCTCAAACGGGGGTTCCGGAAAATCGGGTTAAAAGGGCGGCAAATAAAACCACGTGCCCGGGAAGTCGCTTGCAATCGGAACCCAAAATCTTATCTTATGAGTCCCTCGAGTGGTGTCCGTTGCGCGGGTAATAACGGCCCATTCAATCAGGCCAGGGAGGCGGAGCTGAATCCGCCTCCCTGGCTCCTCGAATCGCACCTCAAAGCAAATAACCAGTCTGTCCGGGAAAATTGATAGCCATTAGTATGAATTCGTTGCTTGAAATCGTTGGCAGGAAATCGTTTCGAGTATCGATCGCGACGGCTTGTCTCGCTGCCGCCCTTCCCGCCTGGCCCTGGGGCGAGTTCGGCCATCAAGTGGTCGGCGCCTTGGCCGAAGACATGCTGACGCCCAAGGCCGAAGCGCAAGTGAAAGTATTACTGGGGCCAGAAGGCGGTGGTCCTACATCCCTGGCCGCCGCCTCCACTTGGGCCGATGAAATCCGCACCTTGCGGCCGGCGACCCGGCCCTGGCATTACATCACCTTCCAGATCGACGATGCCCATCCCGACGTCGCGCGCGCCGATACCCCGAATGCGGTCACCGCTTTGGATAAGGAAATGGCGGTGCTGGCGGATCCCGGCGCCGATCGCTACGCCCGCGAGGAGGCGCTGAAATGGGTAGTGCATCTGGTCGGCGATCTCCACCAACCGTTACACGCGGGCGAGGACCACGATAAAGGCGGCAACCTCGCGCAGGTGAAGGTGAATCGCCGCACCTATGCCTTGCACGCTGTCTGGGACTACGTGCTATTGGAACGCTTGCGGTTGCCCGTCGACAGCGTGAAGGCGATGCTGGAGCGCGAGATCGCCGCCGATCCCGCCTGGCTGTCCCGTAACGCGCAAGGTACCCCCTCGCGCTGGGCGATGGAGACCCACGCTTTGTCGCCCGCTTGCTATCTCCTGCACGGGAAGCGCATCCCCAAGGGGAAGAAAGTGCAATTGGATCGCGACTATGTGCGCGCCGCGACCCTGACCAGCCTGGCCCAGCTCAAGCGTGCGGGAGCGCGCCTGGCCTTCGTCCTCAATCGAGCCCTGGATCCCGGATCGGGACAACCCGCCGCGCGGGCCCCGCCCGGCGGGGCTCCCGGGGCCGCGGCCTATTTCACCCATGCGGACAGCCTGCGCGAAGGAGGGGACGATGACGAAACGGCTTCGACCCCCGCCGTACCGAAGGCAGGGCATGCGGCCAAGGCCAAGCGCGGGAATACCGAACTTGCGCGCTACGCCTGGAGCGCCAACTCCAAGGTGTACCATTACTCCGGGTGCGCGGACGTGAAGCGGATCCGCAAGAAGAACCTGGTTACCTCCGACATCCCTCCGCCGGATAAAACGCTCCATCAAGGTTGCCCCCGGCCTTGACGATTCGCTGACCTTTCCCTGATCATTAGCAGACCCCCGCGCCCCGTCCTTACGGGCCGCGCAGGCGGCTCTTGGTATCTTGCGAATCGGAAACGGCCCCAAGTGCCTCCATCTTAGGCCTTTTCCCGGTTTGGCTTTTTTGCGTCCGTAACCGCTTTCGCGCGCGTGCCGGCGCGAGGTGGTAATAAACGGATGTTTGCCGATATAATCAAGGTAGTGCGCCTTTTCTACCCTGGATCGATTTCCTTCCGCCCCGCGGCCGCCTGGCTGCCCGCGGCCGCCCTATTGGCCGGCTGCTTGGGCCATGCGCCCGGTGATCGCGCGCCGGCGGGGGCCAAGGAGACGGCGATGGAAAAGAACGTCGATCCCGCCGCGGATCCGGACCCGGACGGGAACCCTTTGGCGGGCAACGCCAAGGCCTTCGGGATCTATCAGTGGAACAAGGACTCCACCTACCAGGCCGGTTTGCAGGGGGAAATCGACGCCTTGGGCATCAGCCCCACCTACGCCATGTACTTCGTGGATCGGGACATGGGTTTCCCGAAGGACATCGTCGCCTACAATTCCCGGCGGGGCATCAAGAGCGTGCTCTCCCAGGAATTGGTCCGTTACGCGGATCACGGGGACACGCATACGCTCGACTCCATCCTGGCCGGGCGCTGGGACGGCTATTTCCGCCGCTTCGCGAAGGACGCGCGGGCGGCCCGGGACATCATCTACTACCGCTTCGGCTACGAGATGAACGGCGACTGGCAGGCATGGGGCGAGCAGCCGGACAAGTTCACGAAAGCCTGGCGGAGGGCGTGGAAGATTTTCCGCGAAGAGAAGGCCGACAACGTGCGTTGGGTATTCAGCGCCAACGTGGTGTGGGGCGATCGCACGGTGAAGAAGGATCTGCTCCCGTATTATCCCGGCGACAAGTACGTGGACGTGGTGGGCCTGGACGGTTACAACTTCGGGGACAATCATTCGCGGTACCACCGCTGGAAATCCTATGCCGACGTTTTCCGGACCTCGCTGGACGCGCTAAAGACGCATTTCCCGGAGAAGCCGCTTTGGATCACCGAGATCGGCTGCGCCGAGGGGCCGGGCAAGGCGGAATGGATCCAGGATTTCTTCGCGCACTTCAACGCCGATCCCGCCATAAGGGTATTCGTCTGGTTCAACGAGGACAAGCAATACGCCGGCGAACCCAATTGGCGTTTCGACAGCGACAAGGATTCGGCGGAGCGTTTCCGGAATTGGGCCATCTACAACAATTCCATCACCATGTTTTCGTTGCCGTCGGTGGGGCAAGTTGCGGCGGCGGAGTTGTCGCGGACGGCGGACGCCGCCCCCGCTGCGGATGCAGCGCCGCTCAACCCCGGTGATTCTCCCGCAGCAGGTCGTTCACCGTCTTCACCGGATTGAACGTCTCCAGCGGCGCTTCCACGAAGACCGTATTCCAATAGGCCATCGATCCGTTCCATAGGCCCGGCAGCTCCAGGGCTTTCAGCGGCTTTCCGTCCTTCGATTTCTCCGAGATGAGCGCGGCCGAGGGATCCACGAAGTCCTGCAACTGGTAAGGCCGGCCCTCGGGATCGCGCAGGGCGCAAGCGATGTCCACCGGATTGAAATGCGTGGCCGATTCCAGGATCTTCCGTTGCGCCGATTGGGAAAGGTCCACTTGCGCGGTTTCGACGATTTGCGGCCGCAGGCTGCCGTCGGGATGCCGCACCCAGAAGGGACCGCCGCCGGGCTCGCCGGTGTTCCTGACCATGGCGCATACGCGTAAGGGTCGGGCGAAGGCGCGCGCCAGCCATGCGGCCTTGGCCGCGACCGCCTCCGCGTTCGCGGGCGGGGCCTGCAAAGGCGCCGGCGGAACCGCCCCCAGGCGTTGACCCGCGAAAAAGGCGGCTTCTTCCACCAGGCGGAGGTCCGGGTCGGACGCGAGCGCGCGGCTGTAGGCGTGGATGCGTTCCTGCATATGCGCCAGGTAGCCGCCCAGCACGCGGCGGAAAGCCAAGACCGGCGCGCGCCGCGACTCGGGAACCACGTTATCGATGTTCTTGATGAAGACCAGGTCCCCGCCGGTATGGTGGAGGTTTTCCAGTAAGGCCCCGTGGCCGGCCGGCCGGAAGAACAGGCGCCCATCCGCATCGCGGAAGGGTTGGTTCTCCGCGTCGGCGGCGAGGGTGTCCGTGGACGGTTTCTGGGTGGAAAGGCTGATCTCGAAACGCACGCCTTCCGCTTCGTAGGGGCGCCGCGCCCGATCCAAGGCGGCCAGGATGGCGGCCTCGTGCTCGGGAGAGACGGTGAAGTGGAGGCGGCACCGGCCGGCCGCATCGCGGCCAAGCGCGAAGGCTTCCGCGAGATGCTCCTCCAGCGCCAAGCGCGGACCTTGGGGCGAAGCGTGGAAGGGGATCAAGGCCTTGGGTTGGTCGGCGTAACCGAGACCCTGGGGACCCAGCAAGGCGTCCAACCAGGTTCCGTAGTCCCCGGCCGCCAAGCTGGCTTCCGGATCCGCGCCGGATCGGGCCACCGCCGCGCGCAGGGGAGGATAGAAGGCGAACTCGCGCACGTGGGTGAACCATTCCCAGGTTTCGCGCGCATCGGCGTTGCGATGGGCTTCCTTGGCCAGGCCAGCGAGATCGGGTCGATCGGAGCGTTGCCGGATGGCGGACAAGCCCTTGAACATGCGGGTGGCCGCGCCCGAGGCGGGTACGAAAAAAAGGCAACGGCCCTGGGCGGCTGCGGCGGAGCAGAGGGCCGCGAGGTTATCGGCCTCCGCTTGCGACAAGCGGACGATGCCATCGTTGACGGTGCAGGGGCGATCGAGGACGGTCGGCCTGCTCCCCGCGCGGAAGGCCTCGAGTTGGGCCAGCGCGCGCTCTTCCGTGAGGCCATGGGCGTGCAGTTGGGCGCGATCCCTCTCGGCGAAGACGTGGGAGGGATCCAGGGACGGCTTCAGCCTTGCCTCCCGGAGCGGGCGAGCACCTCATGGACCCGGGCCGCCAGGCGGTCTTCGCGGATGCGTTCCAGGAAGGCCACCGCGAACCCCATGGCGATGCGCCCCGGCATGCGGCGGCGAAACGCGTAGCACAGGGCCGACAGGGCCAGGGATAACGCGGCCCCGCCCCGCATCCATGCCGCCTCGTTCCGCTTTTCCATGGGAGAGAAGATAAATATCCGCCGGCCCGGCGCCAGCGCCAGAGCGCCCCGGCGGGTTGCGGGAATGCCGCCTCAATCCAATCGGCGCAGGAACAGCCCGTACTTGAAGATCACCCATAAGGCCCGGAAGCCGTCTTTCATCCGGATTTTCCTGCCTTCCTCGTAGGCGCGCCCATGGTAGTCGATGAAACCGCTATCCCCAACCGCGGTACAAGAAACGCGTCCGCGAGCGGGCGGGTTTACGGGCCTTATCGGGTCGGCTTCCGCAGCTCGCTTCCTTGAGGAAGGTAAAACGATCGTGATCGCGCGTCAGGCGGGCGTAGGCGTCCAGGCGGCTTTCCACGAAGCGACGCCGCAGGGCCTTGCCCCCGAACCAGCGTTGCACGAAAAGGACGTCGCGGTTGGTGCCGAAGAGGCTGTCCAAACCCGAGGCCGTGTATTCGCGGGCCGGAGGCGGAGGATAACGATCCTCCATGGCCATGGCGACGGCGCGCAAGGAATCCATTTCGCCGCAAAGGCCTTCGTGATCGAATCCCTCCATGAGGATCTCCATCGCGGGCAGATGGCCGGGATACCACTCCAGCATGGAGCGGGCGTATTTGGCGCTGGAATCGTACCGATCCAAGGTCGAGTAGAGCCGGGCCAGGGATTGATCGCGCCGTTTGGGATCGGGAGCGAAGTTCTGCACGTACTCTATCCTCTTGACCGCATCCTCTTCGCGGCGGAAACCGGCCATCACGCGCGCATAGGCGTAATTGGCTTCCTCGTTGGTAGGATTCAGGTGTAGCGCCTTCACCAGATAATCCGTGAACCCCCGGCTGTCGCTCTCTTCCGCGGCTTCCGCTTTGAGCGTCCAATGATCCGAGAGCAGCTCGGGAACGCGCAGGGACAGGTGCAGGCAGGCTAATGCCGCCAGCGCGCCGCCCGCAAGATTCCGGGCCACGATGGGGATGCGCCGGGCCGGCAGGCCCGCGGCCAAGAAGGACCAACCGTATCCGATGAGGGCCCAAAAGGCCATACGCGCCGGGGCCTGTTCCAGGACGGCGGAGAAGCAACCCATGAGGCATAAGGCGGCGAGCGAGAAGAAAGCGTACTTCGCCTCGATGCGCCACTCGCGGTAATACGTTCTCGCCAGGCCATAGGCGGCCCCGAAAATGAGCATCAGCTCCAAGATCAGGTAGACCGCGCCGCCTTCGGCGAGCGCTTCCAGGAAATGGTTCTGCGCGTGGAACAGGATGGGAAGGTCGGCAGAGGCGGCTTGGGCCGGCCAGGGGCCTTGGAAGGGGACCGATGCGAAGCGGAAGCCGCCGATGCCGCCGCCGAAGTACGGCTGCGCCAACCAGGTGCGCCAGGCCGAGGACCAAGCCCAGGGCAGGAAACCCGGCGAGGACGGGGCCAGGGCGGCGGCCATTTTCCTCATCTGCATCTCGGGAAGATTGATCCAGGCCAGCCCCAGGCTCAAGGTGATGCCGGTGATCCAGGCCAACCGTTCGATGCGCGGTTCCCGGCCATCGAGCTTGACCGACAGGAACAGTAGCGGCAGGAAGCAGGCGAAGAAGGCGCCTTGGGCCAAGCGCGAATCGACCAGCAGTAAGGTGAGCAACACCAGCAGGCTGGAGCAATAGAGCAGCACTTGCACCGGACGCTTCGGATCGCGATTCTTCTCCATCAGGTAGAAGTGCAGGAAGGCGCCCAGGATGAGCATGCAACCGAACAAATGCTTGTCGGCGAAGAAGGAGGTGGCGTAATAGCTGGCGGCGGCGTCGAGGCGTCCCAGCGTACCAGCGGGCCCCTCCCCCAGGTGCGAAAGGGTCAGCATGTCCAATAGGCCGCGCAATACGCACAGGAGCACCAGCGGCGGCATAAGCCATTTCTGGGCCAGGGGCGCGCGCACGAATCCCAGCAGGAAAGCCAAGAGCAGCCCTACCAGGGCCACTGCGGTTTCCTGGAAGACCGCCAGATGGGAGATGCGGAAGTAAGCGAGCAGCCAGAAACAGAGGAAGGGAACCAGGGCGCGCGAGGCGCGCAAATGGGGCAGGTAGAGCAGGGCCAGCACGGTCATCCCAAGCAACATGAGGGGGGCTTTAAGGTCGCCTGGATGCGGTAACGCGGAAGAGATGGCGAGGGCGCCGGCCCAGGTGAGGACCAATGCGAGGAAGACGAGGGTTTTCTTTAAACGCATGGGCATGGGGGGCAAAAAAAAGGACCCGGAGAATTCCGGGTCCCGAAGGACATTATATCACCCAATCGGTCAGAAGTTGGGGATGTAGGTCTGGCAATTCGCGTCCAGGTTCGATTTATCATGCGCGAAGACATCGGTAGCGGGAGTGTAGTCGGAAAACATATTCTTTCCGGCCGTGCAAGCGCCGTAACCGGCGACGGTTTGCGCGGTAAGCCGCGTGGCCGTAGGGGCTACGATGGTATAGTTCCACCACTTGCTGACCGGGGTCTGGAAGCCGATTACGGCAGGGAGGCCGCCGCCGCCGGTCTCTTGCGAATAGGCGCTGTTCAAGGTTTCCCAGTTGGCCATTACGCCAGGGGCTTCCGCCGCCTTCGCCTTGGCGCTTACCCCGAACATCTTCGGAATCGCCAGCGCGGACAAGATACCGATGATGACGATCACGACCATAAGCTCGATTAAAGTGAATCCCTTTTGCATTTTCCGGTTCTCCTGTTCATGGGTTAACATAATTTACTTCGACCTTTCCTTTTAAGTTATCCGCCGGCTAGGTTTCCGGCTCGTGCCAAGTCCTAGAAATTGGGCGTGTAGCTCAGGCAGGTACCATGCGAGGTGCTATGGTCGGCCAGGTCAGTCGTGGCATTATATATCGAAATGAATTGGTCTCCTACGGCGCAGTTGCCGAAAGCGACAGGGGGCGTTGCGGTCATGGTACCGGCCGCGGTGTTGCCATCATAAGTGAACCATTTTGATTCGGCGCCCGGATTGTGGAAACCGATGGCAGCTTCGTCGCCGACCGATCCCCGCTCCTGGATGTACGCGCTTTGCAATGATTCCCAGTTCGAGATGACGGTCGGAACCTCGGCGGCTTTGGCCTTCGCGCTCGTGCCGAACATCTTCGGCACCGCAAGAGCCGACAAGATACCGATGATGACGATGACTACCATCAGCTCGATGAGGGTGAACCCTTTTTGAAACTTCATTCGCTACTCCTTTTGCCAAGTTTGGGGATGGCCCAATTTATGGTCCATCTTAGCGTTTCTCCCGTGGCCTGGGCAAGCGTAAGGGCGATGCCAAGGATGCCGAGACCAGGGAAAGGCCGGATTCAAGCGTTCCAGCCCGTTCGCCTCCAAAAGCCCTACCGCGGAACTGGCGCCCTATTTCGCAATCTGCGAATGGGGATCGGGAAATGCGAAGCGGGACCAGCGGCGGAAGGGGAATTTGCGGTAGGAATTCGCGGACCGCTCCGCTCATTTCTCCAATAAATCAATGAGGCGTCGACCGGCGGCATCCACGCTGTCGGTCAGGTATTGATGCATCACCCCCAGCCCTACCATCTGGATGGAGGGTTCGTAGGAGACTTCCTGGAGGATTTTGTTGATCATCTCGCGGCGCTTTGGTTCGGGTTGCGGCCCGCCAGGATAAAGCCGCAATATCTTTTGCACGAAGATTTCGCGGTTGATGGCATTGCTGGAATTCAGCCATCGATCCACTAGAAAGGCGAGGGCCACCTTGCGGCCGCCGCCTTTCGATAAGAAAGTGGCGCACAGGGTGCGGATATGATCGGGTACATCCGCGTCCAATGTCACCGGCCGGAGGTACTCCGCCGCCGCCGCGTAACCGGAATCGAGTCCCAATCGCGCCATGGCCGCATACACCCGGAGCTTCCAGTCCTTGGGAAATTGCCCGATGCCGCGGTCGAGCAGGGCGAGGGATTGCCGCAGCTGCCCCTTGTTTTTCGCGAGCGCGGTCCCGCTGAATTCATAGACCTGGTAGAACCTCGGGTTGAGCTGGGAGATGATGTCCAACATATGCCCCAGCCAGGCGTCGCTCTTCCCGCTGAGGTAGGCGTCGGCGAAGTACATCATGGCATCGATCCATAGAAGATCGGCCGCCGCCTCGTCGAAATCCAGCACCATAGGCTTCAGGAGTTTGCCCGAAGGCAAATAGGTCAACTTTTCCTCGTTCCAATCCGCTGACTTAGTATCATCGGCCTGGCGCACCAACCACATCGAAGCCGCAAGCAGCAGGGCGAGGAAGATCAAACCAAGCCAGGTACGATCGCGCGCTGGGGGCGCGGAAACGGGCGCTTCCATGGGGGCCAGTATACAATACCCCTTTTCCGGCCTCAAGCCGCGGCTTGGCTCACCCCGATTTAAGGGCTCTTAGGGGGAGCTTTCCCCTTGGACGGCTCCTGGCAGCAGCGAAAGCCCACGAAGGGATAGCGCACCGCCGGATAGAAACTGAACTTGGCCAAGGCGCAGGTGGCTTCGTTGCCGGTGGTCCAATTGCCTCCCGCCACCATGAAGAAGTCCGGATCGGATGCGGGAGTGGAAGTCCATTCCCACAGGTTCCCCGCCATGTCGTAGACGCCGTAATAGGATCGGCAAACCGGAAAGCGGCCGGAGCGCGCGGCCTCGGTCTCTTTGGCGGGGCAATCGTTCTCACGGTAACGCGCGCCGTACGGGTAGGCATCGTGGTCGGGCCCCTGGCAGGCCTCTTTCCATTCCGACGCGGTACACAGGCGTTTCCCCGCCGCGCGGCAGGAATCCTCCGCCTCCTTATGGTTCACGAAGGCGCGCGGGATCGATCCTTCGCTATCCGGCCATTCGTACTTGTCCATGCAAACCGCGCCCGCGGCCGAGGTCACGGGCACGCTCTCGCCCGCGCAGTCGCCCGGGTTCCGCTCGATCACGTAGTCCACGCGGATAGGCTGGGCCTGCCGCCCCAAGGAATCGATTCCGGAAATCCAGAGCGTCGCGTTCCGCTTGAAGACCAAGGTGTCTTCGTACGATTTGAAGTTGATGCTATCGGTGAGCGAGTACAGCACCACGCAGCCTTGCCTACAATGCAGGGTCACCCGCACCGAATCGAAATGGCGGCCGCCCCAGGGATCGGCCCATAGGTAGGGTCCCGAATCCGCCGGCGCCAGTACGCGGGCTTTAGCCGAGTCGGGGGACTTAGGCATGACGGGCGGTTTCGGTTTGGGTGCGGTGGGTTTAATCGGCTTGGGCGCCGGGGGCGCAGGCAGGGTTTCCGGCTTTGGCGCGGGAGGTTCGGGGGCGGGCCCCGCGTGCCCGCTTGGAGCGACGGTTGCCGGGGGAGGAGGCTCGGTTTGGCAGCGATGGAGGATCAGGGCCAGCAGCAAGATCAGGAGGAAAACCGTCGCGGCAAGCCAGCGGCGGCGGGGCGGCTTTCCGTCGGAAGTTCCGGCGGGACCGGAAGAACCGGCGGCCGGCGGGGTCGGAGGCGCGCTGTCCATGCGCGGGGTAAGATAGAAAGCCCATTTTCTATTTTCCTCCCATGCTCCGCGAACAGGCCGAAAGCCTCATTTCCGAATACGCCGCGTCCGAACATTTCCTGTTGCTCGAAGGGCCGGCCAAGGACCAAATCGAAAGCCTGCTCGGGGCCTTCTTCCGGGAAGCGGCCGCCCGCGGCCCGGAAACTCTCGCCGATCTCAAGGCCAAGCACGTTGAAGCGGTCTTGTTGGAAGCCATGCCGCGCCTGGATCTTCCCGCGGAAGCGAAGCGAGACGTACCCGATCAACTGGAAGCCTTCTTCGCCTTCCTGAAGGACTCGGGGCGCTTTCCGCCCGCTGGGGCCTGGCGCATGTGCGTGGAAACGATAAAGCCGCGCTACCTGGCGGGACTGCGGGCCAATGGCTCGGCGAAGGGGACGACCTTCAAAAAGCAATACACCGACGTGGGCCGGAACGATCCTTGCCCGTGCGGCAGCGGGAAGAAATTCAAGAAGTGCTGCATGGAGTTGATCCAGTAGCTTCCCTCGGCGCGCCGCCCGCGGCCTTGACAGGGCCCTGGGGAATTCCCATCTTTAGGCCCCTGCATTCGGCCGGGTTCGTCCCGCCGGATAATCGCCCGTGCCCGGGTGGTGGAATTGGCAGACACGCAAGATTCAGGTTCTTGTGATCGCAAGGTCGTGGGAGTTCGACTCTCCCCTCGGGCACCAACTTCCCTCTCAGGCAAATCCCCGTAGAACCAGAACTTAAAAGCCCAAAAGGGCCGTCAACGATACCGCATGGGATGCGGCGTGCCCGCAGAGGCGGTGGCTGATTTCGTGCATGATATCTGTTTCTTTCCGGCCTTTTGATTTAATATATGTTTAAATATGGTTTAATATGGTTTAAACTATATTATAATATGTCTTATGAAGATCCGAAAAACATACCCGTCCCCTGTCGAAAAAGCCCTTAAAAGGCTCGGGATCGATCTTTCCGAAGCACGCCGCCGTCGCCGCATTCCCGCGGCTCTCTTGGCTGAGCGTGCCGGAATCCACGTCCTGACGCTCAGTAAAATCGAACGCGGCGATCCCGGAACCTCCATGGGCGCATATGCGAGCACCTTGTTTGCCTTGGGCTGGATAGACGCTCTAGGCAGCCTTGTGGACCCGGCAAAAGACGCTCTGGGACTGTCCCTAGAAAGCGAACGGCTACCCCAGCGGGTCCGGTTGCCGCGGACACGGTAGAAACGGCGCAATGGAACGGATGATTTATGTCCACGTTGATTGGCAAGGCCAGCCGGTATTGGCCGGGCGGCTTTGGATGCGCATGCGAAAAGAAAAGCCTTCCGCCTCTTTCGAATACGATGCCGCCTGGCTGAAGCGGCCCGAGAAGTTTTCCTTGGATCCGGCCCTCGCCGCAGCTCCGGGCCCCTATCATACCGTGGCGGACCAAGCCGTATTCGGGACCATCGGCGATTCAGCGCCCGACACCTGGGGCCGAAAATTGATGCGGCGCGCGGAACGTATCGACGCCAAGAAAGAGGGCCGACCGGCTCGCACCTTGGTGGAGGCGGATTTCCTCTTGCAAGTGGACGACAGGTCCCGTCAGGGCGCCCTTCGCTTTTCCGAAATTCCTTCGGGACCTTTCCTAGCGGTTCCGGATGCCTCTCCGGTTCCCCCATTGATTGCGTTGCCGAAACTCCTTAAGGCCACTGAACGGCTTGAAAAGGAGGAGGATGGGACAGCCGACTTGCGACTCCTGCTCGCTCCAGGCTCTTCCCTCGGAGGAGCCCGGCCGAAGGCCTCCATCCTGGATCGGAATGGGCGATTGTCCATTGCCAAATTTCCGAAGCCGGATGACGATTATGACACTGTGCGCTGGGAAGCAACGGCCTTGGCCCTGGCGGCCCGCGCGAAAATCCCTGTTCCAAGCTGGCGACTCGAACTGGTGAACAAAAAGCCCGTACTCATTCTGGGCCGCTTTGACCGGAACGCCGCCGGTCGCATTCCCTTCCTATCCGCCATGAGCATGCTTGGGGCCAAGGACGGGGAGCAGAGAAGCTACCCGGAAATCGGCGATTGCCTGCGTCGATTCGGGGCAAACCCCACCGAAGACCTTCGCGCGCTCTGGCGGCGCATGGTCTTTAATATTCTGATATCGAACACGGACGATCATTTGCGCAACCATGGATTCCTCTATGAGGGGCAGCGCGGATGGCGCCTTTCACCGGCTTATGATTTGAATCCGATACCCAGCGATATCAAACAGCGGATCCTATCCACTGCTATTTTTGAGGACGACGCCCAAGCCTCCATGGATACGGCGTTCTCAGTAGCGGACCGATTCGCCATGACTCGACAAGAGGCGGCGGGTATTGCGCGCGAAGTCGGGAAAGCGGTCTCGAACTGGCGGGAGGAGGCGAAGAAGACTGGGCTTGGGGCGGGGGCGCAGGAGCGGATGGAGTCGGCATTTGAGCATGAGGATGCCGCTTTGGTCTTGAAGGGGGAATAAGCGTAATTCTCTCAGCGCTGCCCGAACTTCAATAAACCGCGAGGCTCCGGGTCCGGCTCTCTCCGCCGGCCGTTAGGCGTAGATAATATACGCCTTTAGGGAGATCCTCCCGCAATCGGGCGGAATGCCCGCCCTTATCGAAAGCGCCGCGCAACAAGACGGATTCCTTGCCCCGGACATCGCATAAGCTTAAGCTGATTTCGGCCCTGTTCCGGAGGAAGAAGGAGACGCGGTCGCCGGGATGGAAGAGCGACCCCAGGGGAAAACCGGTTTCCGGCTGACGGCTTGAGGGGCGGAGATCGGTCGGCAATTCAGACAAGCGGAGTTTCCACACCTCGCCGCGGGCTCCGACGAACAGGGTGGAATCGTACACCATCATGGAATAAAGATCGCCTTTGATCGATCCGTTGTCGATCCGCGTCCAATTGTCCCCGCCGTTCCGGGAACAGAATACTCCGCCCGTGGCTCCAGCGAACAAGTAAGGGCCGCTGGCCAAGAGCGAGTAGACATCCGGTTGCGTCAGGCCGTTGTTGATCAGCGTCCAGGTAAGGCCATTGTCCCGCGAGCGGTAGATGCCGTCATTATACCTGAAGCCCGCGGCGAACAATTGGGAGCCGCTCATCGCAAGGTTTTGGCTGCGGCCTACCGCGAGCGAATCGTTCATCTCGGTCCAGGAATCGCCGCCGTCCCCGGAGCGGAAAATGCTCCCCATCGATCCGGGGGCATTCAAGGTCCCGGCGATGAGGATGGACCCGTTGACCAGAAAGGAGCTTACGCGCTTGAGCGTCAAACCGTTATTAATCGGGGTCCAGGACCGGCCGTTGTCGGGCGAGCGGAAGACTCCGGAATCATCCGTTGCGACGAATAGGGTGTTAGCCCCGACCCCGAGGATGGGAAAAACGGAGGTGGGCAGGCCGGCGCTGGCATCGGTCCAGGTTTCGCCGTTGTCTTGGGTGCGGAGTACTTTCCACGCGACAACGGCGGCGTATACGCCGGAGCCGTTGGCCGCAACGGAATTGACGGTGTTGTCCAGCCCCAGGTTCGTGATATGCGTCCAGGTGTTCCCGGTATCATCGGAGCGGAAAAGCCCTCCCACGGTTGCGGCGAAGATGGACTTGCCGCTCACCGCGAAGGAATAGAAATACTCCGCTTCCGGCACATCGCTTCGCTTCCAATCCGCGCGGCCCGGCGCGGCGGCCATCAGAATGGATGCCAACAGTCCGCCAAGTCGAACCATGTCCAGCCCTCCGCGTCGCTTTTCCGAAATGTACTTCGAAAATTAGGGGAGACAGTTCGCGTTCCGCTTCACTAGATTTTGACCCCAGAAAAAGGGGTCTAAATGTCAAAACGGGTATTAGGGCTGGCGGCGGCGGCGCTGTTGGCCGCTTGCGGGTCCAACCAAGCGCTCCTGGCGCGGCGCAACCAGAGCGAAGCGCAACAACTACAGCAATATTGCCACAAGGCCGGAGTGAACAATCCCCAGACCGCCAAGGCGGATCAAACTTTGCAGTCGGCTACAGCGCATCTCGCCGATGGCAAGGAGGAGCAGGCGGCGTCGGAATCCGATTTGGCCGCAACCTTGTATCGGCTGGCGCTGGCCAGCAAAGAGCTTTCCGACGTGCAAGCCCAGGTGGAAGATCTGAAGAAGGGTCTCGCCAAGGATAAGGACCAGCTGCAGACCTATCAGGAAATCCTGAGCGAGATGAAAGCGACGAGGAAACCATGAACAGCATCATCCGTAACATCGCCGTTACCTGCGCTTTGGCCTTGGGCTTAGGGCTTCCGCGCCTCGCCGAAGCCGCGGCGCCCGCGGCGGCAGTCAAGAAGACCGTGGATCCCCTCACGGAACAGGAAGCGCGCCTGGACGCCGCGCTCAAGGATCTCGATCCCAATTCGGCCCCTCCCGATCTGGTGCCGGCCGCCCGCGCCCGCATCCAAGAGGCCCGCGCCCTTCTCAAGGACGATCCCAAGAGCAAAGATGCCCCCGGTTGGATCGCCGCCTGCTCTTTGATGACCGAAGCGGCGGTGGTACAGGTCCATGGCGAACAAGCCCGTTCCGAGCGCGTCCGCCTGCAGGACGAACGCATCAAGACGCAAGCGGAACTGGTGGCCACCCAGGACGAAATCTTCAAGCTGGAACGCGGATACGCCTCCAGCCTCAAGGCCGATTTGGATGATCAGAAGAAGAAGGCCGCCGACGCCAAGGAGGACGCGGAAAAGCGCTTCAGCCAGTTGAACAGCGCCTTGATCCAGGTTTCCCGGGACGCGCGCGGCACCATCATTTCCATGTCGGACATCCTTTTCGACGTGGGCAAGGCCACCTTGACGCAAGATCTGAAGACCAACTTGGCCAAGATCGCCGGCATCCTTACCATTTATAAGGACGCGAACGTCCAAGTGGAAGGCCACACCGATAATGTGGGAGGCGAGGAGTACAACCAGAAGCTATCGGAGAAGCGCGCTGAAAACGTGATGCAGTTCCTGGTCACCCCGGGCGGCATCGCCCAGACCCGGCTCACTTCCATGGGCTATGGTTTCTCCAAACCCATCGCGGATAATGCCACCAAGGAAGGCCGCCAGAAGAACCGGCGCGTCGACTTGGTGATCATGGACAAGAAGACCCCGTAAGACCCGCTTCGCGCGGGTTGATTGTAAACACTCAACGGCCCGCAGAGGTCCGCTTTCAAAAGGGAGAAGAGGATGAACAAGGTAATCGGATGGATGGTAGGAGGCTTAGGGCTGGGGATGTTGCTCATGGCCTGCGGCGGATCGGACTCCCCCACGGGCCCCGGCACCGGGGGAGCCTTGACGGAAGCGGCCTTGATCGGAAAATGGAATATCACCACCACCCACTATACGGGCTGGCAAAACGATAGCGCCGGCAACAAGAAAACCGTGGATTCGACCGACACCTTCCCCTCCGGCATCAATACCGCGGAGTACAAAAGCGACAAGTCCTTCATCCAGAGCCTGGGCGGGTTTGGGTTTAACGGGACCTGGTCGATCAAGGGGGATTCCCTGATAACCATCTCCACCTTCTTCGGCATTACCGATACGACGTCCGCCTACGTTGTCATTAATGGCAACTCGGGCACCTATACCACCCATCAGGTGGATTCCGAACAAGATCTCGTGGTCACCTCGTCGGCGACCAAGCAATAACGGGCCTGGGGGCTGCCGGTTCAAACCAGGCAGCCCACCTTGCCCTGGACCTTGCGCTTAAAGCGGGTAAGCCTGCGGGTGACCGCCACGCGGGATACCCCCAAGGTGGTCGCGATCTGGGAGTGCGTCAACCCCTGATGCATCACCAGCCCCAGTACCTTACGTGTTACCGGGTCGGCGAATTCGATCAGACGCCCCACGGCCACCCGGGAGCACGGCTCTTCCCACCTGTCTTCGGCCTCCTCGTTCTCCCGATCGGACAGGAAATTCAATAGGCCCAGCTTTTCCCGGCCGCGCGCGGCCAAACGGCTTAGGCACTGGTTGATGGCGATACGGGTGATCCAAGTCATGAGATGGCTGCGCCCTTCGAAGCTGTCCAGCCCCCGGTAGGCGCGGATGAAGGCCTCTTGGGCCATCTCCCGGGCGTCGTCCCAGTCCTTCATATAGCCATAGCAGACATAGGTCACTTTCCGTTGGTATTTACGGAAGAGCTCGTTCAACAGCTGGTCCTTGTCCGTTTGACTCTTGTTTACCGATTCGGAGCTTGCATGCAGCACGTCTAAGGTTGTCATTTTTCCGTTCCTCCGATTCCTGG
>JAEKLQ010000031.1 GCA_019509785.1 Fibrobacterota bacterium
AATCGCAAGCCAAGGGATCCTGGCGACCTCGAAAACAAAGGTTGGTTTTTCCCCTGCGAAATATTGATTCCGGGTGGGTCCTAAGACCCATTGCACTAATCGGGAGGATTCTATCAAGAAGCAAAGCGTTCTACTTGTGTTATTGGCCGTCGTATGCGTAATGGGCATTCTGTTGGCATGCTCCAAAAAAGGTCCGGTCGAAAAAGTGGGTGCGAAATTGGACAAGACCGTAGACAAGGTCCAGGATGCCGTAACGCCGGACGGTCCCGCGGAGAAAGCGGGCAAGAAGCTGGACAAGGTAATCAAGGATGCAAACGACCTAGGCCGTTGATGAAGCGAGAAGGGATTCTCGGACCAAAGGAGCGAAGTTTTTTGGAGAAAAACAGAAAGCCCTCGGCCTTAAGACCGAGGGCTTTCTGGTGGAGCCATGGAGAGTCGAACTCCAGACCTCTTGCATGCCATGCAAGCGCTCTACCAACTGAGCTATGACCCCGAGGCCGGTTAATTTAGCACAATCCCGATAACTTTCAAGACCTGCGAGGGCTACTCCGGCTGCGGCGGACGCGAATCTTGAGGAATCGGCGCACGCCGGCCCAAGGCGTCGCGGCCGCGAGCTTCGAAGGGGGTCAACTGGAGGGCCGGCCGGGAGGCCGTAATCCCGGGCGGGGTCTTCACTAAGGTCGTAGGCGCGGCCTTGTACGCGCGGAGCAGGATATGCGCCAAGGTGTCGAGCCCGGCCGCATTGGGAACAACGCCGTCCGGGGTCAGCCGCTGGTAAGCTTGGTAACCGGTCCAGAGATCCAGGACCGTCGCGCCCTTGGCCTGGGCCGCTTGCTTGAGCTTCGGGATGACTTCGTTCTGGATCACCGACCCGCGAACCCCGTAAGCCTCGCTGCTGTCCGCCTTCTTCCAGGCCGGGATGGGCGTGCATATGAAGACGCGGGGCTTCGAGGCGACGGCCGACAAGGTATCTATCAATGCTTCCAGATCGGCCGCGAGTTCATCCTTATGCGCGTCCCAAACGCTCGACGGGCTGTCGAAGGCCCCCAGGTTGATGGTGACCACGTTGGGTTGGAAGCGGATGACGGCGGCGAGTTGGGCGCTTTTGGAAAAAGGCTTGGGGCCGTTGCGAAGGATGCCGGCGCCGGGTACGCCGGCGTTCAGGACGTAATACTCGCGACCGAGCAACTCGTTGAACTTGATGGGATAGGACGATCCGCCCTGGTCGGGCCCGGTGATGGAATCGCCGATGCACGCCACGCGGGTGACCGCTCCCGTGTAAGTGCGGAAAATCTGGAGGGCGATGGAATCCTGACCGGCCTTTCCGGCATCGGGATGCACGCCATCGGTCGTGAAAAGATCGGAGCGGTTTTCCAGGAACGTATGCACATCGATCAGGGTGAGTTTGCGTTGATCCGCCGCCTGCTTGATCAAAGGCATGATCTCGTTCTTGACCACCGGCTCGTTGATGCCGTCCACGGACCAGGTTCCGTTATGTTGGAAGACCGGGACGGGATAGCAGGGCATGACCCGCGGCTTAGATGGCATGCCCGCCAAGGTATCCATCATCGCCAATGCGTCCCCCAGGAATTCGCCCTTATGGTTGGGCCAATTGACGGGCTTGCTATCGTTGGTGCCCAGCTTGACGGTAACGATGTCGGGATGGAACGCGAAGGTCTGCGGCAAGCGCCCGTTTTTCCAATAGGTGTAATCGCCCTTCTTGAGCATGGTGGTGGCCGAAACCCCTTCGTTTTCGATCAGGTAGGCCGGGCCCAGCAGGGTGCCAAGCTTGGCAGGATAGGACTGGGTGGCAGGATTGGAGAGGCCGTACCCGTAAGTGATGCTGTTCCCGACGGTCGACCACCGGATGGGCGCCGTCGTTTGGGCCGGAGCCCGCGAAGCGGCGAAGGCCAATCCCAAAATGAGGGGGTATCGCAAAGCGGTCGCGTTACTCATCGGCATATTCATTTCCCCGCGGAAGAATCCGGCCAAAGCGCATTGGCTTCAACCAGAAAGGTATTGAGCTTTTCCAGATCGCGCAGCCGGGGCGAAAGGGAATCGTATGCCGCCTTCGCCGCGGAGTCCTGCGGATAGAGGTTGTGCTTTTCCAAGCGATCGCCGAGGGTGTTGAAGACCTCGATGCCTTGTTCCCGCGGGCGCTCGCCCCACGGCCCATGGATGCGATAGGCCCCTTGCTCCAGGGTGCCTTGCTCCCCGCGCACCAGATAGCTCGAGGTTCCCAAGCCGGTGGCGGCGCGCACCAGGCTATGCCCCATATAATGGTTCGCCGCGCGGATGCCGGCCAGGTCAAGCACCGTCGGCCCGATATCGAGTTGGCAAGCGGGGTAATCGTGGAAAGCGCCGGGCCCGAGCTTCGGATGCCTTCCCGCGATCACGAACGGGATCCATTCCGATTCCGCGTAGAGGCCGAATCCGATGGTGGAGGAGCCATGTTCGGAAAGCGGGAAACCATGATCGGCCAGCAGGATGAAGATGGTATTGGCGAACCAGGGTTCGCCCCGGATGGAGGAAAGGAATTCGCCCACGGAGGCGTCGGTATAGCGCATGGTGGCCCGCATGCGTTCGGCCAGGCTCGCGCCCTCGCGCGTATGCGGCGTTCCCGGTTCCGGATTGAAAGGATAATGGTTGGTCTTGGTCATGGCCGTGAGCAGGAACGGCCTGCCTTTGGGCAGGCTGTCATGCATCCAGCGGGACATATCCTTCAGCATGGCGCCGTCCGATTCGCGCGCACGATCGTAGCGGATGCCTTGGTACCATTGGCGCAACCACGGGACTTGGCCGTCCCAGGCCGGATCGGGCGCCGAGAAGAAGCGGGTCAGATAGCCATGCCGTCCCATTTCCTCCGTAAAGGAGCGATGCCTGAGGGTGGTGAAATCGTTGGCGATGTACCGCGTCGGATGCTGCAGTATGGAAAGATGCACGCTCATGAGCGCATTGATGGTGGGGATCCCCGAGCATGCGAAACGCGTCCAGGCATGCCCCCCGCGCGCCAAGCTATCCAGCACGGGGGTAGGATTGACGGAATCCGGTAGGCCCGCCAGCGCGCCGAAGGGGCGCAGATAGCCCGCGTTCACGCCGCGATGGGATTCCATCAGTATGATCACGAAGTTGGGAGGCGCGGCATCCATTCCGTCGCAATCCTCGTCCAGCCCGTTACCAGGGATGTCGTGGGCGCCCGGATGGACGCGGGCATCGCCGTCGTCGCAATCCTTTCCCGCCGGGAAGCCGTCCCGGTCCGCATCGCGGGAGCAACGTTCCGCGGAAGCCAGGCCTTGCGCGCATGCCTGTCGCAGCGGGAGTTTATAGTAAGGATGGGACGTATCCGGAAAGACGTAGGCGCTGTCCCCTTGCTCGGATAGCCATTCCTTCTGGAACACGCCTCCCAGGCGGGCCAAAGGAACGGGCGCGGGCGGTTTGCCGCGGTGGTTTTGCAAGCCTTCGACGAGGGTGGCGATGAAGGGCCGCAGCTTGAGCATGCGGAAGCCGCCCGTCCAAACGAAATTGATGAAGACGAAGGCCAGGGCGGCCAATGCGGCCATGACCCACGGCGCGCGACCCAGGGCTTCGGCTCGCACCCAAGCGCGTTTGCGCAAGAAGGAGTAAAAGGCTAAGGCCGCGGGAATGGATCCGAAGAAAAGCAGGTAAGGCAGGTAGGGCACCGAAAGGTCGGAGGCGATGAACTTGAATACTTCCCGGGTAGAGGCCACGTTGCCATAAGTGGCAAGCAGGCTCAGGTCCAGATGCATGCCCAGAAAGCGCATGGTCTCGTGATCGAGCACGGTGAAGGGAAGCAAGAGGGAATGGAATACGACGAGGATCCACCAGGCGGTCCGCGATACCCGGGGCTTTCCGAAGGCCGCCCCCAGTAGCGCCAGTATCAGCCAGGGGAGGGACCATTCCAGGATCCATATCCAATCGATGCAGAAGGCGTGGACTACGTACCAGTCCGGTTTACCGACGAAGGGGAAGCCGTAGGCATCGCGACGGAACAAAACGATGACGCGAAGCAAGGCATGGACGGCCCACACCGCAGCCAACCAGGCCAAGGCGGGATTCAGCCCGGCGCCGCCCCGGGCGCGTAGGCGGGCCCCTATCGGATCGTGATGCGGCATAGCGCGGGAAAGATAGGAACTGGCGGGAAATCGCGATTGCTACTTTACGGATCCCATGGCCCCGCGCGTCACGCCGGCGCTTGACCCACGTGGGATGAAACCAGACCCCGCCTGCGCGGAGGCAGCATGGAGGCCGCCATGTCCGAAGATGAAGCGAAAAGGGAAGCGGATAATCCCGAGGCCGCCTTCAATCAGGCCTTGATCCGAGGGAAACAGCGCATCGCGGCGCGGGGCCATGAACGCCTATTGGCCGGGGGCCGGCCGGCGGACCGCGAAGTGCAAGGCGCCGGAGAGCCCAATAGCCATGGTATGCCGAAGCTGCCGCCGGGCCAGCACGAAGTCAAGAACTGGCCCGTTCTCGATTTGGGGGTGAAGCCGGATATCCCGCGCGATCTTTGGTCCCTTACCTTGAAAGGTTACGTGGAAAAGCCCCAGGTGCTGGAATGGAAGGCCTTCCTCGATTTGCCCCAAGCCGACGACGTATCGGATTTCCACTGCGTCACCTCCTGGAGCCGGATGGACAACCATTGGCGGGGAGTCCGTTTCCGCACCCTCGCCGAACTCGCCGCTCCCAAGGCCGAGGTCACCCACGTCCATATCAAGGCCTACGACGGCTATTCCACCAATCTCCCGCTTTCCGAATGCATGGACGATGACGTCCTTTTGGTCCACACCTGGGAAGGCATCGATCTTCCGAGGGAGCATGGGGGCCCGGTCCGCATGATCACCCCCAGGAAGTATGCCTGGAAAGGCGCGAAATGGATCAAGGAGATCCTTTTCCTTCCGCAAGACATCCTGGGGTTTTGGGAATTACGGGGCTATAGCAACACGGCCGAACCGTGGTTCAATGACCGGTACTCGTAACGCCGAGCTTCGCGTAGGTGGAATCTCGTTCCACGGGAACCCGACCGCGCGAACGGATAAGCCGGCCCAGCTCGGCGCTGGTCACCGCCGGAGTCTTCATCCCGCCCGCCATCGAATAGATGCGCGTCGTATCATCCACGGTCCCATCCAAATCGTCCACCCCGTAATCGAGAGCCTCGGCCGCCAGGTCCAGGCCCAGCATCACCCAATACGCCTTCAAATGCGGGATATTGTCGAGGAACAACCGGGCCACGGCGTAATTGCGCAGATCCTCCTCCGCCGGCACCTCGGGCAAATGCGAGAGCGCGTTGGACTCGTTCCGGTACCGCAACGGGATGAACGCCTTGAAACCGCCCGTGCGATCCTGCAGATCCCTCAGGCGCAGCATATGATCGATCCGGTGCCGATGCCCTTCGACATGGCCATATAACATGGTCGCATTGGAAAGCAGCCCCAAGCGATGCGCGGCCTCGTGGACTTCAAGCCAGGTATGCGCCGGCGCCTTGCCCCCCGCAATCTTCCGACGCACCTCCGGATCGAAAATCTCCGCGCCTCCCCCCGGCAAGGAATTCAACCCGGCTCGCTTCAGCCGCTCCAAGGCGGCTTCCAAGCTAACCCCGCTCTTCTTCGCGAAGTAAGTAATCTCCACCGCCGTAAAGGCCTTCACATGCACTTCCGGCCGCACCGATTTCACGAAAGCGCAAAGCGCTTCCCCATACTCCACCCCCCGATCGGGATGCACGCCGCCCGTGATATGGATCTCGGTCAAGCTCCCTACCGGATAGGCATCCAGCTTCTTACTCAAGTCCTCGAAAGAATAATCCCAAGCCCCTTCCGCCTCCGTCGCCTTGGGCGGCCGGTAAAAGGCGCAGAACTTGCAGGCATAAACGCATTTATTGGTCGGCTCGAAATGGATGTTCCGGTTGAAGTAAGCCTCATCGCCATGCCGCTCCCGCCGCACAGCATCCGCCCGCGCCCTCAGCCAATCCGAAGGCGCCTTCTCATAGAGGAAAAGCCCTTCCTCCGGCCCCAAACGCTCCCCCCGCCCCAGCTTCGCATCGATTTCATCCAAGCCCATAACCCAAACTTAGGAAATCCCCCTCCCCGCCATCCGGGCCCGTCGCCCTGGCGATTTCTCGGCGACCAAACGCCCTCACCCGACCCCGCGCCCACACCCGTTCTCCCGCGGGCCTTGCGCCCAGGCCCGCGCGGGGCCGCAGGCCCCGTCCTCTATCTTCCCCGCCCAAGTCTATCGGGCCCGCCATGCTCTTCCCTGTCAGGGTCCGATCTCCCCTTTTCCGTCGTGGCGCATCCTGGTGTTGCCGCGTTGAACGGGTCCGATTCCCGCACCTCCGCGAAAGCCGGTCGACCGCGGCGGCGGGGCCGAGGCGGCGGGCCCGGCGCATTCAAGGCGGACGGCCTACCGCGCTTGCGCAAAACCCACCGCTTCGGCAGTCCGCATGCCCGGGGCGCGACCGCGAAAGGACGATATGCGGACGTCCGCAAGCGCGGAAGGCCAATCGGCCCACCCCTACGGCCAGCCTTGTCGCGCCGGGACCGCCGCCTCGGCCCAGACGCCAGCAGACGAACCGCCACCGCGTAGCGCCGGGACGGAGGCTCCGACCGGCGCAAGCCGCTCCAAGGTTGCGCCCAGACCCAGGTAGGGTTACTTTTCACCCCCACACGGAAAGGACCGCATGGCCAGCACAGTAGACGAAATCACCATCAATTTCGAGGAAGAGGGCGTTCTCCTCTGTAAGGAACTCCACAAGGAAGTCCTCACCAAAGGCACCTGGGCCACCTTGATGTTCAAATACCAGGACCTCGACCGGGCCACCAACAGCTTCAAGGCGCCCAAGATTTCCATCCGCCGCTACCAGAAAAGGAATGGCGAATATAAGACCATGAGCAAGTTCAACATCTCCTCCATCGCCCAAGCCAAGAAGGTCATCGAGGTCCTGAATAAATGGACCGAAGGCGAGAACGATGCCGGGGACGGCGGAGCGGAGGACTAGGCCCCTGGCTTTCAAGGTGCAGTGGGTGGATGCCGGACCCATAGCCGTTCCCAGGGCCGAAAGCCTGGCCCGGCTGTGCGCTCGGGTCCTCCGGAGCGAGGTTCCCAAGCCATCCCAACGCGGAGCGATCAATCTGGTCTTCTGCGAGGACAGCCATATCCGGGACCTGAATAAGCGCTTTCGGAAGCTCGATAAGGTCACCGATGTCCTGTCCTTCAATTATTCCGAACCTGACGTTTTTGGAGAGATTTACATTGCCACTCTTAAGGCCAAAACGCAGGCTCCGCGATGGAAGAACTCTTTTTATCAGGAGTTACGCCGACTGGTCGTTCACGGATCCTTGCATTTGGCGGGATTTGACCACATGGTCGTAGCCGAACGGAAGGTCATGAGAGCGCGGGAAGATGCCTACCTGAAATGAACTATATTTAACCCGGTTGGGGCCGTTCAGGTCCCCCTGTTCGGAACCCCGTGGATTCCTTTCCAGCACACACACTGTCGGTTTTCTTTATAGCCGCCGGGCTCAGCGGAGTCCTGGCCGGCATTAAAACCGTCATCGGCTTCTACCAAGGGCAAAACATCGAACATGCCCTGAACGGGGAGTCGCCCCAATTCCAGGCCATCATCGATCGATCGCGCGCCTTGTGGGAAAAACCCGGCTTTTTCGAATCCATCAGCCTAGGCCGCTTTTTCCTCGACGGGGCCGCCGTTATCGGAGCGGTCCGTTACTTGTACGGATTGTTCCCGGATACCAGCATGCTCACCTTGGGGGCCATCAGCATCGCCCTCTGCTTTATCATTTCCCATTGGCTGTTCCCCATCTTGGCTCAGGCCTTCTCCCCCTCCTTGGGACGGTGGGCTCCCCGGGCCTACCGGGTCTATAGCTTCTTCTTCATGGGGAAACTCGGGGAGTGGATGTTCCAGGCCCATGAAGTGGCCCTGAAGAAAATGGGTATCGACCCGAAACTGGCCTTCCTCGGTGAATCCAATGTCACCAAGCTCTCCCAGACGGTGGACAATGAGAACCCCGATCGCAGCGGACTGCAGGACGATGAGAAGGAGATGATCCGCAGTATCTTCGATCTGCGCGAGACCCAGGTCAAAGAGGTCATGACGCCGCGGGTGGACATCGCGGCCCTGGAAATCGGTTCCGGCTTCCGCGAGGTGCGGGATCTGATCGCGGCGGAGAAGTGCTCCCGCATCCCCGTCTACAAGGATTCCATCGATAATATCCAGGGATTCCTGTATACCATGGACCTGATGAGCCTTAAGGACGAGCTACGCGGGCCGGGTTTCCGCTTGCAGAACCTGATCCGCGAGGCCTATTTCGTGCCCCGCACCAAAAAGATCGGTGAACTGCTGCGGGAATTCCGCCTGAAGCATATCCATATGGCCATCGTGGTGGACGAGTACGGGGGCACCGCCGGCCTCATCACCCTAGAAGATATCCTGGAGGAGATCGTCGGAGAGATCCACGACGAGGACGAGACCGAGACCTTCCGGATCCGTAAGGTGGAGGAAGGGACCTATATCATCGACCCCATCGTCTCGCTTTCGGACCTGAACGACGAGATCCCCCTCCATCTGAAGCCCGAGGACCCGGATATCCAGATCGATACGCTGGGCGGGTTCATCCTTTTCATCCACGGCAAGGTGCCTGAAAAGGGGGACATCATCCGCTTCAAGGATTGCACCTTCGAGGTGATGGAGATGGACGGCCAGAAGATGCAGAAGGTGCGCTTGACGCTTCCGACCCTCGTGAATTCCTAAGCGTCCCCGCGTTCCCGCATATCGTGGATATTGCGGAGCAATTCGCCGTTGTAATAATCCAGCAAGGGTAGCTTATCCAGTACTTCGTCGCCGCGATCGAGCGTGCCGGCATGTTCCTGCATCACCTCGATGAGACGGTTCACGGAGAGGTGCAGATCCATCAGCGAAGATTCCAGGCCGGCCAAGTTGTCCGATGTCATCGCGGGCTCTCCTCCACTATCCTTCGCGGAAATTAACTTCCCTACCCTCCCGATCCAAGCGGCGCCGCTTGGCGGGAAGGGTCGGAATTGGCCGATTCATGCGCGTAAACGCAAAAATTGACGACGTTCGTTCAAATCGAATCCCATTTCGGGCAGGGGACGCAATTTTTCCGGCCGGGAATCCGGGCCCGGTTCGCTGCGCTGATCATTGCGAACCATCCATTCCCGCATGTCCGCATTGGCCTTCTCCAGGGAAACGAAGGCATAGGAGGGCATGAACAGCTTCTGAAGGATTTTGCCGGGACGCTTGAGACGGCCCTTCATCCAAGGAGCGAATACGGGCGTGGGATAAGCCGCATAGCCGTAATGGCGGCTACAGTCGACGAGGGGAAGATGGAAAGGCGTGCCGCCGGCCAATCGCCTTAACTCCGGGTTCTCCCGCGTATTGTAGAAGACGCCCGCCGGGACGCCTGCGAAGAAGGTGAACGCGTTCCGATGGCAGAGCAGGAACGCCGCCAGCTCGCAGCCGGGAACCAGCTCCGCGTAGGTACGCCCCGAGAGGCCCAACTGCATCGTGAACAGATGGGCTTTGGAAATCCCGGCCGGGCCCCGCAGCGGGATCCGGTGGATCTCCACCTGGGCGAATGGCGCGTCGCCGGACGCGAAGAGCGCGCCCGCCTGGCGGCCCAGGCCGCGGCGGAGGGACTGTACCTTCTTCTTGACGAGGTCGTAACTTCCCGAATACCCATCCTCGCGCAAGCAGTTATGGAAGTCCTTGATCATGGAACGCGGCCGGCCCTCGACCATCCGCGTCAATTTCGCGAGATAGGGTCCGAGCTTGCCCCGGCCCGCATCAGCGCCGGCTTCCACGTCGGCTTTGACGCCGTCGAATAATGCGGCAACGTCCGGCGCGGGAAAACGGTTCCGGCCGGAAGCGTGAGCGGTATGGGTCTCGGGAACTTGGGCGGGCGGGTTTGCGTACCTCTCTTGGGTCGATGGGCTATGCACCCCGACTCCTTTCTCCCCTCGGAGAACCGGCCCCCATGCAAACCCCTCCGCGGGAAGGCCGGCGACCCCCCGTACGGGAGGTCGAAACAAATTTAGCCTGTTCCGACGCTCTGCGCGGGAGGTTTCGGAGGCAAATGGGAGGGACCGGGCGGGAGCCCGGCTAGGGCGGCCAGGAAAGGATGACCTTGCCGGCCTGTCCCGAGCCCGCGGTTTCGAAAGCTTTTTCGAATTCCTCCATCGGGAAGCGATGGGTGATGACGGGGGCGACGGAGAGGCCGGATTGGAGCATGGCGGTCATCTTGTACCAAGTTTCGAACATCTCGCGCCCGTAGATGCCCTTTAATATCAACCCCTTGAAGATGACCTGGCCCCAATCGATGGAGGCGTCGGCGGGAAGGATGCCGAGCAAGGCCAGCTTGCCGCCATGGTTCATGTGCCCGACCATGTCCCGGAACGCCCCGGCGTTGCCGGACATTTCCAGGCCCACGTCGAAACCTTCTTGCATGCGCAGCTCGCCCATGGCCCGGTCCAGCGCCCCGGGGCCGGCCGCCACCGCCTTGGCCCCCATGCGTTCCGCCAAAGCCAGCCGGTAAGGGTTCACGTCAGTAACCGCCACGTTACGGGCGCCGACATGGCGGGCCACGGCGGCGGCCATCAGCCCGATGGGGCCCGCCCCGGTGATCAGCACGTCCTCGCCCACCAGATCGAAGGAAAGCGCGGTGTGGACGGCGTTCCCCAAGGGATCGAGGATGCAAGCCACCTCATCGGGGATGCCATCGGGGACCGGGAATACGTTGACGGAAGGCAGCGAGAGGCGCTCGGCGAAAGCTCCCGGGCGGTTCACGCCCACGCCTTCGGTGTTACGGCACAGGTGGCGCCGGCCCGCGCGGCAATTGCGGCAATGGCCGCAGGTGATATGGCCTTCGCCGGAAACGCGATCGCCGGGCTTGAGGCCGCGCACTTCCCAGCCGACCTTTTCCACGATCCCGAAAAACTCATGGCCCACGGGCATCGGCACGGGAATGGTCTTGCGCGCCCATTCGTCCCACTGGCGGATATGGAGATCGGTGCCGCAGATGGCTGTCTGGCGTACGCGGATGATGACGTCGTTGGGTCCGCATTCGGGTTCGGGCCAATCCAGCAAGGTGATGCCCGGCTCCGCCTTGGCCTTACCTAAGGCTTTCATAGAAGGCCCGCTTTCATGGAATGGCCCCCGCCGCCCGCCCGGCCCGGCTGAAGGCTTCCACGGCGCGGTCCAATTGCATGGAGTCGTGGGCGGCGGACATCTGGGCCCGGATGCGCGCCTTGCCTTGCGGAACTACGGGAAAGGAGAAGGCCACCGCGAAAACGCCATCTTCCAGGATCAGATCGGACATGCGCTTGGCTTTGGACGCATCGCCGATCAGGACGGGGATGATGGGATGTTCCCCCGGGACGAGATCGAATCCCGCTGCGGCCAGGCCGGCGCGGAAGCGGGCTGCGTTCTCCCGTAAGCGGCGACGTAGGTCGGATCCGGCCTCGGCCATTTCGACGGCCTTGAGGGCGGCGGCCGCCAGGGAAGGAGCCAAGGTATTGGAGAACAGGTAGGGCCGGGCGCGTTGACGCAGCCAGGCGACGATCTCGGCGGAGGCGGCCACGTAGCCACCCGATGCCCCGCCCAGGGCCTTCCCCAAGGTTCCGGTCAGGATATCGATCTTCCCCTCGAGGCCCCAATGCTCCGGAGTCCCGCCGCCTTTTTCGCCCAGTACCCCCACCGCGTGGGAGTCGTCGACCAGGATCAAGGCGCCATGCCGATCGGCCAGCGCGCGGATGGCGGGCAAATCCGCGATATGCCCGTCCATGGAAAAGACCCCATCGGTGGCGATGAGCTTGTACCGGGCCCCGGAGGCCTCGCGCAGGCGCGCCTCCAGGTCGGTCATGTCGCCGTTACGGTAACGCAGGCGTTTCGCCTTGCACAGGCGGATCCCGTCGATGATGCTGGCATGGTTCAGCTCATCGCTGATCACCGCGTCCTCCTCGCCCAGCAAGGCCTCGAACACGCCCCCGTTGGCGTCGAAGCAGGACGGGAAAAGGATGGCATCCTCGGATCCCAGGAATGCGGCCAGCCGCCGCTCGAGTTCATGGTGGACCGATTGCGTGCCGCAAATGAATCGGACCGAGGCGAGGCCGTAGCCCCAGCGGTCAAGGCCAGCGCGCGCGGCGGCGGCCAGGGCGGGATGGGCCCCGAAGCCCAGGTAGTTGTTGGCGCAGAGGTTAAGGGCCTTCCGGCCGTCGGCGAGGATCACTTCGGCGCCTTGGGGCGACGCGATTTCCCGTTCTTCCTTGAACAGCCCTTCGGCCCGTAGGCCGGAAAGGCGGCGGGACAGATCCGCGTGCAAAGGGTGATCCGGCATACCCTTATTTAACGAATTTTCGGCCGCGCGGAACAGGGGTTTCGAAGTGTCAATATTGCGGGGCGGTCTCCAGGGCGCCCTCGACCATGCGCAGGAGATCGTTGCGGGTGAATGGCTTGCGCAGGTAATAGGCCTGGCCGCCGGAAACCTGCTCGGAAACCCGATCATCCTCGGTGAAAGCCGACATATAGATCACCTTGATGCCCGGGCGGATGATGCGCATGGCATGGGCCAGATCGCAACCGTTCATGTTCGGGCTCATGCGGATATCCGTCAATAGCAAATGGATGGAAAAAGGATAGCGTTCGTTCAGGTACAAGGCGTCCTCGCCGCTGCATCCGTCGATGATCTCGTATCCCTCCAGGGACAACATGCACTTGACCAATTCCACTATTTCGTCGTTATCATCCACGATCAGGATCGTCTTCTTATCGTTCATCGATTTACCTCTCATCAATCCGGAAACTGAAACCGGCCTGCTTAGCCAACGCGTTGCGGATGGATTGGTGGATCCACCATTCCGCGAAAGGGGCGAAGCGGCCGTGGGCGGCATCGAAGCTTTGCGCCGCCCGGACCAAGCCCAGGTTGCCTTCTGCGATCAAATCGCCGAGGGGCAGTCCGCGGTCGCGATGGCCATGGCACGCCTTCACAACGATTTTCAGGTGGGAGGTGATCAGCTCGTTGCGGGCGGTTTTCTCGCCGCGGGATATGCGCTCCAGCAGCGCCACTTCCCGCTCTCGCGTGGGAATGCGGGTACGCTCGATCTCCCGAAGGTAAGCGGATACGGAGTCCGATCCGGCTTCGGCGTCGATACCTTGGGAAACGACGGCTTCGGCCATGGGTGCCTCCTCGCGTCCAAGCAAAGCGACCGCAAGAACGGCCGCCTCTCCAGCTTTCTAACTAGTCTTTTTCAGCGCGCTTCCCCGGGATAACTTTCGCCACGCTGGCGGGGACTTGCGTTGTTTGCGGATCGCCCAAGTAGGCAACTGAAGGCGCATGGGATTCGAGCCAATCCGCCAAGGCATCGTAGGGTTCGGGAACGGGCGCCGCGAGAGCCGGGGAATCGGTCAAGCCTTTGCGATTGCGGATCCAATCCCTGAAACCGTTGCGGGTCGTATCGGATGCGAAGATCCCGTGGAGATAACATCCCCACACCGGTAACGTCGGCGCGACGCACCCGTCCGACCGGAAGCCGATGCCGTCGCGGATGCGGATCGCCGGCGAGGCGCCGGGGGCAACGGAAGTCCGGCCCATATGGATTTCATAACCCTCGATGGATGCGCCCGCGGGCAGGAAAGGCAGGGACAGGTTTTCCGCGCGCGCCAAGGCGGTCACCTTTTCCTTTTCCAGGCGGGTGTTCACCGGGAGCAACCGCAAACCTTCGCTTTCCCCCGCCTCGCCTTCCACCCCGGATGGATCAGTAATGGATTCGCCGAGCATCTGGTACCCGCCGCACAAACCGAAAACGGGAATGTTCCGCGCGGCGGCCGCGGCTACGGCTCGATCCAGGCCCGAACGCCTTAAGAAGGCGAGGTCGGCGCGTACATTCTTCGATCCCGGGAGGAAAAGCACATCGGGATTCCCCAGCGCCGAGGGCGATTCCACATAGCGCAGCGAGGCGCCCTCCAGGCGTTCCAAGGGCACGAAGTCGGTGAAGTTGCTGATATGCGGGAATCGCAACACGGCGAAGTCCAGCAGAGGGGAAGCGCCGCCGCCGACGCCCGGGAGCGCGAGGGAATCCTCCTCTTCCAACCCCACGCGGCCCAGCCAGGGCAGCACCCCCAGGATCGGAACGCCGGTTCGGGAAGCGATTTCCAGTAGACCCGGATCGAGCAGGCCCGCATCGCCGCGGAATTTGTTGATGAGCACTCCGGCGAGACGCGCCCGCGATAGGGGCGGCATCAAGGCCGTCGTGCCCAGTATGGAGGCGAAGACGCCCCCGCGTTCGATGTCCGCGACCAAGAGGCAGTCCGCTTCCGCGTATTCGGCCATGTCCAGGTTGGCGATATCCCGATCGCGCAGGTTGATTTCGGCCGGGCTCCCCGCGCCTTCCAGGACGATGACATCATGGGCCGCGGCCAGGCGATCATAGGCCGCCCGGGCCAGGGCGCGCATCTCCCCGATACGGGCGTAGTATTCGCGCGAGTCCATCAAACCCATGGGCTTTCCCAAGGCCATGACCTGCATGCGGCCGTTCCCGGAAGGCTTCAGCAAAATGGGATTCATGTCGGCATGGGGCCGGCAACCGGCGGCGCGGGCCTGTTCGGCCTGGGCCCTCCCGATCTCGGCGCCTTCGGGGGTGGCCCAGGAATTGTTGGACATGTTTTGCGACTTGAAGGGCGCGACCTTCAGGCCGCGGCGGGCGATGCTGCGGCATAAGGCGGCGGCCACGGTGCTTTTGCCCGCATGGGACGAGGTGCCCAGGACCATAAGGGCGCGGGCCCGGGAGGAAGATTGCATGTTGGGAAATCTAAGTCCGAATTCAGCGCATCCCGCGGCGCATCGCCTAACCGGCGCGCAGCCATGCCGGCTTCAGGTATTCCGGCGGTAAGCTCCGCCGACCTGGAAGAGTGCCCCCGAGATGGAACCCAGGGTACAGTACTTCGCCGCTTCCATCAACTCATCGAAAAGGTTATCACCCCTCCCGGCCGCCGCCTTCAGGCTCTCCAAGGCGCGGGCCGCTTCGACCGGAAATCGTTCCGCGTAGGCGGCCACTTGGGCCACTTGGGCCTGCTTCTCCGCATCCGTGCTCCGGATCAAGTCCGGGGACGCGGTCGCGCCGCCGCCCTCGGGATCGAGGAAGGTGTTGACCCCGATGATGGGCAGTTCACCGCTTTGCTTGCGCCGCTCGTAAAGCATGGACTCGTCCTGGATGCGGCCGCGTTGGTAATTGGATTCCATCGCCCCCAGCACGCCTCCCCGGGCATCCAACTCGCGGAAGATCTTCAAGACCTCCGCTTCCACCTTGCGGGTGAGTTCCTCCAGGAAATAGCTTCCCTGCCAGGGATTTTCGTTCTTCATCAGGCCCATCTCCCGGTTCAGGATGAGCTGGATGGCCATGGCCCGGCGCACGGAAGCCTCGGTAGGCGTAGTCACCGCTTCGTCGTAGGCGTTAGTGTGGAGGGAATTGCAATTGTCCGCGACGGCCAAGAGGGCCTGCAAGGTGGTGCGGATGTCGTTGAATCCGATCTCGCGCGCGTGTAGGGACCGGCCGGAAGTCTGGATATGGTACTTGAGCATTTGCGAACGGGCATCGGCCCCGTACAGGTCGCGCATGGCGATGGCCCAGATGCGCCTGGCCACGCGGCCGATCACCGCGTATTCGGGATCGAGGCCGTTGGAAAAGAAGAAGGATAGGTTGGGGGCGAAGGCGCCCACATCCATGCCCCTGGCCTTGTAGTATTCCACGTAGGTGAATCCGTTGGCCAAGGTGAGCGCGAGCTGGGTGATGGGATTGGCCCCGGCTTCGGCGATATGGTAGCCGCTGATGCTGACGCTATAGAAATTCCGCACCCCGTTCCCGATGAAGAATTCCTGGGTGTCCCCCATCAGGCGCAAGGCGAATTCCGTGGAGAAGATGCAGGTGTTCTGCGCCTGTTCTTCCTTGAGGATATCAGCCTGGACGGTGCCTCTCACGGTGCGCAGGACTTCGGCGCGGATGGTGGCGTATTCGTCAGGCTCCAAGATCAGGCTCGCTGGCAAGCCCAAGAAGCCCAGGCCGGATCCGTCATGGCCGGCGGGGAGCGGGCCCCGGTAGATGGGATGTTGCAAGTCGCGATCCGCGAACCAGCGGGCGATGCGTTCGGCGGCCACCTCCCAGCGGCCCTCGTTCTTGAGCTTGCGTTCGCAAGCGGCGTCGATGGCGGCGTTGAAGAAGTAGGCCAGCAGCATGGGCGCGGGACCGTTGATGGTCATGGAGACCGAGGTGGAAGGCGTGCAGAGATCGAAACCGGAGTAGAGGCGTTTGGCGTCGTCCAGGCAGCATACGGAAACGCCGGAGTTACCCACCTTGCCGAAGATGTCCGGCCGGTTGCCGGGATCGGAGCCGTACAGGGTCACCGAATCGAAGGCTGTGGACAAGCGGACGGCGGGCTGCCCGCGGCTGACGTAATGGAAACGGGCGTTGGTCCTTTCCGCGATGCCTTCGCCGGCGAACATGCGGGTGGGCTCTTCGCCTTCGCGCTTGAACGGGAACACTCCGGAGGTATACGGGAAGCGGCCGGGCACGTTTTCCGCGCGCAGGAACCCCACCTGATCGGCCCAGCTCCGCGTTTCCGGCAGGGCGACCTTGGGTATCGCGAGGCCGCTCAAGGAAGCATGGTGGTTTTGGACCTGGATATCCTGATCGCGTACCCGATAAGTCTGGGATTCCGCCGCATAAGCGGCGCGCAAAGCGTCGAAACCTTCGAGGCTGGTGCGCGTTTCGGGATCGAGTTCGGCCAGGCGGGCGTCGCGGCGTTCCCGAAGCCGCCGGCCGGTTTCATCGTGAGGGGGAGCGGATTCCGCATCCAGGGCGGACGCGGCATGGTCGAAGTGTTGCGCTTCCCCGGCGGCATGGGCCTGGCGGGCCGTCGCGGCGTGGTAGTCTTCGACGGCGGCGGCGACGCGCCTTAGGTAGTCGGTCCGCTCGCGGGGTAGAAGGCCGCGGCGATGGGGCGCGCCTTCGGGCCAAGGCGTGAAGCCTTTCCAGGCGGGCGATTCCGCCGCAAGCTTCCGGCAAAGGGCATTGCAAAGGGCGTTCATGCCGGGATCGCGGAAGCGATGGGCGCAGGTTCCGAAGACGGGGAGCTTCTCTAGCGGCTCCGTCCACGTCTTCCGGTTGCGCTGCCAAGCCTTGCGTACGTCGCGCAGGGCGTCTTCCGCGCCGGCCTTTTCGAATTTGTTCACCGCCACGAAATCGGCGTAGTCCAGCATGCCGATCTTCTCGAGTTGGCTGGAGGCCCCGTATTCCGGGGTCATGACGTATAGGGTAGTGCCCGCGACATCGGTCACCTCGGTATCGCTTTGGCCGATGCCGGCGGTCTCGAGAAGGACCAGGTCGAAGCCGGCGGACTGCATGAGGCGGATGCCATCCCGCACGGTCGCGCTCATGGCCGCATGCGCCCGGCGCGTGGCCAAGGATCGGAAAAATACGCCCCCGGATTTCCCTGCTATCAATCCGGATCTTCCCGCGGCGTTCACGCGCAAGCGATCTCCCAAGAGGGCACCGCCGGTTTTACGACGGGACGGATCGATGCAGATGACGGCGATGCGCTTGTCCGGATAGGCTTCCAGCAGGCGGGTGAGCAGTTCGTCGACGATGGAACTTTTTCCCGCGCCGCCGGTTCCGGTGAGGCCGACCACAGGGCAAACCGCCTTGCCTTCGCAGCGGGCGGCGATGTCCCGGGCAAGGCTTTCCGCTTCGGCGCCCCCGCCCTCCAAAGCCGTCAACAACCGTCCGATTTCCCGGGCATCATCGGGAGCAAGCCGACTCGGCAAGACCTTGGGGAGCGGAACGGGAACCGCGCGGCATTCCTCGATCATAAGGCGGATCATGCCTTCCAGCCCCATGACGCGGCCGTCTTCCGGGGAGAAGATGCGGGCGACGCCGCGATCATGGAGCAATGCCGCTTCCTCGGCGGTGATGACGCCTCCCCCGCCCCCGTAAACTCGGATATGCCCGCAATCGCGGGCGCGCAGCGATTCCACCAGAAAGGTGAAATACTCGACGTGCCCGCCCTGGTAGCTGGATATGGCGATGCCTTGGACGTCTTCCTGGATGGCGGCATCGACCACTTCTTGCACCGAGCGGTCATGGCCGAGATGGATGACCTCGGCGCCTTCCGCGACCAGCACGCGGCGCATGATATGGATGGCGGCATCGTGTCCGTCGAACAGGGAGGCCGCGGTGATGAAACGGATGGGAGCCTGGCCGCCGGATCCGGATTGGCCCGAAGGGACAGAAGGGTCGGATGGGACGGAATGGCCGGATGGGGGATTCATGCTTGAGCCTTGCCCCAGTCGGGTTTCCGTTTTTCGAGGAAGGCCCTCAGCCCTTCCTGCGCCTGCGGCGTCACGCGGAGATCGGCCAAGGTCTTCACCGCCAAGGGTCCTTGCGCTTCGGGAGGCAAGCGGCCCAATTCGCGTAGGAATTCCTTGGCTACGGCGATCGCGTTGGGCGAGGCCGATAGCAGGCTTTCCGTGATACGGGCAAGGGCTTTTTCCAATGCGACCGCGTCCGAAGCCACCTCGTGGATAAGGCCGATGGCGAGGGCGCGATCGGCATCGAAGCGTTCGGAAGAGAGGAAAAGCGCGCGCGCGTGGCTGGGGCCGATCTTGCGCAACACGAAGGGCCCGATGCATGCCGGTACCAGGCCGACGCGGACTTCGGAGAGGGAGAATTGCGTTCCGCGTAAGGCGAGCGCGTAATCGCATACGCTGACCAGGCCCACGCCCCCGCCCAAGGCATGTCCCTCCACCACGGCGATGACGGGCAAGGGGCAGCGATCCAGGGCTTCGAACAGGGCGTAGAGATTTTCGGCATCGGCCAGATTCTCTTCCGGGCTGAATGCCAGGCTGGCTTTCATCCAATTGAGATCGCCCCCGCTGCAGAAAGTCCCCCCTTCGCCGCGCAAGGTTATCAGCCGCAAGGAAGGGTCCATCGCCGCGGCTTGTACGGCCTGGCTCAGTTCCCGGATAAGGTCGGGATTGAAGGCGTTCCTGACCTGGGGACGGAACAGGCGCAGGTCGAGGACCGGGCCTTGCTTATCCGCCTTGATGGTCTGAAACTGCGTCATACGCTACATCCGGAATAAGCCGAACCCATGCCCATTGCTCCAACTCCCGTGCCGCACCGCCTCCAGGCATTGGCCCAGCACTTTGCGCGTTTCCAACGGGCTTACGATGCCGTCGTCCCACAGGCGCGCCGTGGCATGATAGGGAGATCCCTCCCGCTCGTAGGCTTCCACGATAGGCCGTTCCAGATCCTCGATTTCCTGGGCGGAAAGCTTGCGGCCTTGGGACTTCAATTGCTCGATCTTAACCTGGGAAAGCACCTTGGAGGCCTGATGGCCGCCCATGACGGAGATGCGCGCGTTGGGCCAGGAAAACAGGAAACGAGGGTCGTAGGCCCTTCCGGCCATCGCGTAATTTCCCGCCCCGTAAGATCCCCCCAGGATCAGGCTGATGATGGGGACCTTGGTGGTGGCCACCGCCGTGACCATCTTGGCGCCATGCTTGGCGATGCCGCCTTCTTCGAAATGCCGTCCAACCATGAATCCTGGTATATTTTGCAGGAATACCAGGGGAGTGGACCTTTTCTCGCACAACTGGATGAAATGGACCGCCTTCAACGCGCCTTCGCTGAAAAGGATGCCGTTATTGCCGATGATGCCCACCGGATAGCCTGAAATGGAGGCGAAGCCGGCGATTATCGTCTTGCCGTACAACGGCTTGAACTCTTGGAACGATCCGTCGTCGGCAATTCGATTGATTACCTGATGCACGTCGAATGCAGTGCGCAGATCTTTCGGGACAAGCCCAAGGAAATCTTCCGCGCTCGCCGGGGGTTCCTTCCAATCGGCTGCGCGGGGAAAGAGCGGTTCTGGCCGCCAAGTCCGCGCGATGCCCGCCAAGATGTCCCGGGTAATGCGTAACGCGTCCCGATCATCTTCAGCGAGATAATCGGCCACGCCGGATTTGCGCGTATGCATCTCCCCTCCCCCGAGATCCTCTGCGCTCACCTCTTCTCCCGTCGATGCCTTCACCAAAGGCGGTCCGGCCAGGAAGATGGTTCCTTGGTTACGGACGATGACGGTCTCGTCGCTCATGGCGGGGATGTACGCCCCGCCGGCCGTGCAACTGCCCATCACCACCGCGATCTGGGGGATGCCCTGCGCGCTCATGCGGGCTTGATTGTAGAAGATGCGGCCGAAATGGAAACGGTCGGGATAAACCTCGGATTGCAGCGGCAAGTAGGCGCCGCCGCTATCCACCAGATAGATGCAAGGCAAACGGTTTTGCTCGGCGATTTCCTGGGCGCGCACGTGCTTCTTCACCGTCATGGGGAAATAGCTTCCCCCTTTCACCGTCGCATCGTTGGCGACGATCATGCAAGGGATGCCCGCCACCTTCCCGATGCCAGTTACGATCCCGGCCGACGGGCATGCGTCATCGTACATGCCGAAAGCGGCCAACGGGGAGAGCTCGAGGAAATCCGATTCCGGATCGAGCAATAGCGAAACGCGATCGCGGGCCAGCAGCTTGCCGCGGCCAACGTGCTTTTCCACCGCCTCTTGACCACCGCCGCCCTTGGCGAAGCGCAGGCGCTCGCGCAATTCGTCGAGCAGCGCCGCGTTATGGACGACGTTCTCGCGCCATTTCTCGTCCATGGCCGCATCCTGCTCCCCGCGCCGGATCATGCTTCGCTTCCTTCCGCGGTCGGACGCATGTCCATGAGATCGGGCGGATCCGAAAGCGGCATTTCCAGCAATGCGGTCGCCAACACCTTCCCTTGCGTATCCGTGCGAAGGGAATCCGACGCGCCTCCGCCCAGCACGTTCCGCAATACGAAATTGAAGCCGGGTAGCCGCGGCAGTTCGAATCGATCCACTCGCGCGGGCCTTAAGGCATGGAACCAGTCCCGCACCCTTTCGGCGGTGAGCTCGCGCGCCAAATACGCATGGCCCGCCGGCGTAAAGGCGATGATACCGATATTGGCATGATCGCCCTTATCGCCGCTGCGGCCATGGGCGATATCCTTCAGGTGGATCATGCGGCCTCCTGCTTCGCGGCGAGTTCGGTCGCCGAGCGCGTTTGGACGCGGGCCGGGACGCGCGTCCGGGATACGGTCGAAGGCCAATAGGAAAGCACGGGGCGAGGCTTGGGCCGGGACCCGGCGTATCCGGTGACTCCGGGCGGGCCCGAGGTGATGATGGGCGAGAACTCGCGGCAAAACCTCTCGATGGCTTCCTTACGGGAATCCCAGGCCGACACCCGCAGGACCACTTCCCTTGGCGGGATCCCTCCGGCGCTGCCGGTGGCGCGGGCCGGCGCGGCCAGCTTACCGAAAGGCCCCTCAGGCGAAAAACCACCCGGTAAAGCCGCCTCGGTACCGAGCAATTCGATTTCCGTACGCGCGAGCGTGAATCCCGCCAATCCCACCCGATCGATGATCATCTCACCGCACGACCGCGCTTTCTCCGGGGCATCGGCGCCGCAGACCACCAAATCTCCCTTGGCGGCGAAGCCATTGGCATGGGCGCAGGAGACTTTCAGGGTGGAGGGGGGCGGAAGGCCTTTGGCTCCCTTAACCTTCACCCGGTCGCGTCCCAAGTCGTCCACCTCGACTCCGGTCAGGTCGAGGGTCACGTCGGGAGTGAGGTAGGCCGAAGGATCGCCGATCTCGTAGAGTAACTGCTCGGTTACGGTCTCCCTGTCGACCAGGCCTCCGGATCCCTGCGGCTTGGTGATGATGCAGTCGCCCGTACGCGACAGGACCGCGATGGGATAGCCGATGCGCGCATAATCGGGGACGTCGCGCCACCGGGTGCGCAGGCCGCCGGTGACTTGGGCCCCGCATTCGATCAGATGGCCCGCCAAGCTGGCGGCGGCCAACATGTCCCAATCCTCCCAGTCCCAGCCGAAAACGTGCATGGCCGGGCCCACGGTCAAGGAGGCGTCCGCCACGCGCCCGGTGATGACGATGCGGGCCCCTCCATCGAGCGCTTCGCAAATGGGACGGGCTCCCAAATAGGCATTGGCGCTGACGAAAGCGGTAGGCGGCTCGCGTCCCGGCGCGTCGAAATGGTGGAAGCGCTCTCCGGCGGCTTTCAGTTCGCTCAGGCGCGGCAAAAGATCATCTCCGGTGATCCAAGCGATGCGCGTCTCCCCCATCCCCGCTTCGGCGAGATGACGCGCGGCGACCCGCGCGCAGGCTTCCGGATTGAGTCCGCCGGCATTGGTCACGATCCTTAAAGCCGGCTGGGCCTTAAGGCTCGGGATCAGCCGTTTCAAGGTCTCGGGGAAATCGGGAATGTAACCCGCATCCGGGTCTCGACGGCGTTGATGCGCCAGCATGGAGAGGGTGAGTTCGGCCAGGTATTCGAGGGTCAGGAAATCCAACTCCCCCGTCTCGGCCAGGCGGATAGGCGCGTCCAGGTTGTCTCCCCAGAAGCCCGCGCCATTACCGATGCGTACGCTATCAGGCCCCCGCGCCATGGGACCGCCCTCCGTTCATGCCGCCCGCGTCCCGGGAAACTGCTTGATGAATTCCTTCTTGACCGCGCGCCCTTGGCCCATGGCGTTGGGCGAACGCTCGGGCAGTACGAAGCGCGCGTGCGGCAGGGTATCCGAATAAGCCAAGGCGGCCTTGGCGGCCAATTCCATGGTTTCGTCCGGATTGCGGAAAAGCGATTCCACGCAATGGTGGTATTCATGCGCGGCCATATCCAGGAAATGCAGGCCCGCCGCGCGATCGCGTTCCCAGGCCGCGCCCGTCGCGCCCGCCTTCAGTTGCTTGTCCAGCTTGGAAAGCACGCAGGCCGAAGCGTGCAGCCACATGGCCATGTCCGCCAAGCGCGCGTGGATGGCGCCGCGCGTCACGATCTTCTCCTGCACCTGGTAACTGATTTTCTTGAACTGGTAGGCATGATCCTGGACCAGCTTTTCGAAGCGGCTGGCCCACGGCGCGAGATCGGAATGCATGCCGACCAGGCGCGGCGCGTCCTTGCGGATGCCGAGGAAAACCTCGCCCGCGATGCCCAAGGCCCGCTTCAGTATCGGGAGGTTCATGGCGTGGCGGACGATGCGGACCACGTTGCCGGGCAGGCTTTCCTGGCTATTCCACGTCAGCGCCGCCTGGATGCCCAGCATGGATTCGGCCAATTGCTTGCCGCCGTAGCTGAAAACGAAGGACTGCATCACCTCGTTGGCGCCTTCCACGATCAGGTAGATGCGCGCGTCCCGGAAGGCGCGCTCCACCTCGTTCTCCGTCATGTAGCCTTCGCCGCCCATGATTTGCACCGCGTCGTTGATGGCGCGCCAACCCATCTCCGAGGCGAAGATCTTGCAAGCCGCCGTCTCGACCATGATGTCCGAATCGTGCCGATCGAGGATGCCGGTGGTGAAATAAAGCACCGAGTCGATTGCGTAGCAATAGGCCGCCATGCGCGCGATTTTCTGCTGCACCAATTCGAAATCGGCCAAGGGACGCTTGAACTGGTATCGGGTCTGCGACCATTTCACGGCCTGATCCATGCAGGTGCGCGCGGAACCCAACATGCCCGCCGACAAGGTACAGCGCCCGTAGTTGAGGCAGGTGAGGGCCACTTGCAGTCCCTTGCCTTCCTTATGGAGCATGTTGGCCTTGGGGATGCGGGCGTTGGTGAAGCGGATGCGCGCCTGCCAGGTCCCGCGGATGCCGCATTTACTGCGGTTCTTCTCGATCACCTCCACGCCCGGCATGTCCGGCGTGCAGATGAGGGCGGTAACGGCGTCATGCGCCTTGCCGGTCTTGGCATCGGTGAACGACTGCTTGGCCATTACCGTGAACATGCCCGATAGCGCTCCCGAGGTGGACCATTTCTTCTCGCCATTGAGGATATAGTATTGGCCATCCTCGCTTAACTTACAACGCGTCTCCTGTCCGCCCGCATCGCAGCCCACGTTGGGCTCGGACAGGGAGAAGGCGGAGAGCATATCGTTGGCCAGGCGCGGTAGCCACTTCTTCTTCTGATCTTCGTTCCCGAACACCACCAGGGCCTTGCAGCCGATGGACTGGTGCGCGGAAACCACCACCGCCGTCGAAGCGCAATACGATCCGATCATTTCCAAGGCCCGATTGTAGCTGGTCACCCCCAAGCCTTGCCCGCCGTATTCCTTGGGGATGTTCATCCCCATCACGCCCAGGGAGAAAAGCTTCTTGATGCACCAATCGGGGATGGCCTCTTCCTGATCGATCTGGATGCGGGGATGTTCGTTCTCGAGGTAATCCTTCAGCTTGGCCAGGATGGCATCGCAGCGATCCCTCTCTTCCGCGGAGACTTCCGGATACGGGAAAGCCAACTCTTGGCGGATGTTCCCCCAGAACAGGTTCTTGATGAATCCCATCTCCCCGGGCTCGGGGCCGAGCATGGCCTCGGCTTCCTCGATCATCTTGCGATCGCGTTCGGATATGCCTTTGATGTCCTTCAGGTCGCCCGTTTTCTGTATCATCTGTCACTCCGCTTTCCGCACCACCAATGCCGTGACGGTCATATCGTTCCCGCCCATGCTTACCATCATACCATGTTCCTTGCCAGCGCGGCCCACCTTGGCGGGATTGGGGGCCTTGCCCGTGAACTGCTCAAGGAGGTCCACCATCTGGCGCACCCCCGTCGCCCCCACCGGATGTCCGAATCCGCATAAACCGCCGGATAGATTCACGGGGAGGGGTCCCTCCGGCGCTACCCCGCCTTCCGCGACGAATCCGGGCGCCTTTCCCGGTGCGGCGAAGCCGAGGCTTTCCAGGGCCAATAATCCCGTGATGGAAAAGCAATCATGCAGCTCCAGCACGCCGATGTTTTCCTTCCCGATCCCGGCCATTCCCAAGGCTCCCTGCGCCGCCCTGGCGGTATTCTCCAACACGGTGGGATCGGCGGGACGCCCGGTGATATCGCCTTCGCTGCCATGGAAGCCCGCCAATTCGATGGCCTCCGCCTTCGCCAGTCCCAAACGCTTCAGGCCCTCTTCGCTGGCCATCACCAGGGCCGAAGCCCCGTCCGAAACTTTCGAGCAATCGTAGAGGTTCAGGTGCGGCACGAATTTCCGCCCGTCCGGCGGGGTCATCCCCAGGGCCACGAGATCGGATGCCGCGTTATGATGCTCCTGGGCCTTGGGATTCTTCCGGGCGTTCAGGATGGCGCGCTCGAACCATTTGGCCATGCCTTTGCGGGCCTCCGCCTCCCCGTAACGTTGGTAATACGCCCCCGCCCGGTCCGAAAAGGTGCCGGGGAAGAAAAAGGCGTGCCCGCGCTTTCGCTCGCCGTTGAAATACCCCGCTCCCGCCAGGATATCCGCCACGTACACGGCCTTCACCAGGTTCTGCACTTCGAAACCCATTACGAAGACCGTATCGGCGGTGCCGGCCAGGATGGATCGCGCGGCGGCCGCCAAGGCCAACCCGCCCGATCCGCACGCCCCTTCAACCCGGACGCAGGGCTTGCCCTTCAGGCCGGGCACGGCCATGGGCAGAAAGCCGGGCAGGTTGCCCTGCTTCAGGAAGCGCCCGGCCATGAAATTGGCGATCACGCCTTCGTCGAAATCCGGATGGGGCACTTGGGCCAGCACGCCTTGGGCCGCGTCCTTGAGGTACGACTCGAAGGTGGGCATGGGTTGCTTGGGATGGAATTCCTTCCGTCCCGATCCGAAGCAGACGGTATTATGGCCCGCGGCGAGGAAAACGCGTTTTCCCATGGGTCTCATGGCGGTTACCCCTGGCCCCAGTCGGCCGGCCCGTACAGGTGGAAGAAGCCCAACTTAAGCACCTGGCCCACGTCGTCGAGGGACGCCGCCACGCCGTCGCGGACCAAATCTTCGGCCACGATCCGGGAATGATCGAGGAATTCCCGCGCCAGACGGGCGCCGTTCCCGGGAGCCTTCTTCAGGACGCCGAAATAGGCGGAAAGCTTGGCGGCTTTACCGGGATCCTTGGATAGATGGGACCAGGAAATCCGGGCCGCGGGCGGACTAGCCGGGGAAGGCGGCTCACCCAACCAGGCATCGGCCTTTGCGAAGCGGCCGGGTTGGGTCAGGGAAACGTAGCGGTTTCCTTCCGAAGCCAGGGCGTCGGCCAGGACGCCGGCCGGCTTGTTGCGCTCGTAACGGAGAAGTCCGTCTTTCTGTTCGCCGCTGCCCCGTTGGCCGCCCTTGATGCCGGCAGCCAGAAGCGCGTCAAGGGTCGCATCCGCGAAGATGCTCCCCCCGTTTCCCTTCGCGGGCAGATGCTCCCGCATCACCTTGGCGATCATCTGGAACACGTCCAAGCCCACGTAGTCCATCAATTGCACGATGCCCATCGGCCGGACCAGGAAATCCTGGGTGGTCCTGTTCAATAAGTACCAGGCCTCCGGCTCGCTCCACTCCTTCCGCAATTCGCGGTATTTTTCCAAGGCGAAGAGCAACTCCCGGATGAAATGCCCGTTGCCGATGAAGCCCGCTACATCCTTGGACGCGACAATGGTCTTACCGAAGGCCTTGCCCAAATCCTTTCCCAAGGCGATCGCTTCGGGCCGCGTGCGCTTCCCGGGGATCAATTCGACCAGCTTCTGGATCGCGGGCGGATTGTAGAAGTGGAATCCCAGCAGACGCCCGTCCAAGCCGGCGCTTTCGTCCAGCTGGGAAATGGGGATGGAAGACGTATTGGTCAGGAAAATCGTTTCGGGGGAGCAGCGGGATTTCAGCCCCGCGTAAAGCTCGCGCTTCAGGGCCGCATCCTCGAAGACGGCTTCGAATACGATCCGCGCGGAGGCGGCCTCGGCGACTTCCGTCCCCCAGCGGGCCATCGCCAGGGCGCCGTCCACGTATGCCTCGATAATCTCCCCGTTCTCGATCAATTCGGCGCGGTCCTTCGCCCAGGCCCGCAACTCGGAAATATTCTTTTCCGCGTTCTTGAGCAACTGCCCGCGCAGGTATTCCCGCAACCGCCCGAACGCTTTCCGATCGGCATCGATGAGGACGAGTTCGTATTCTCCCGAACCCGGGGACCCATGGGAAAGCGCATCCAGGTCGGCCATCGCCTTCAGGGCCACCCAGGCGATGCCGCTCCCCATCTTGCCGCCCGCGCCTATAACGGCGACGGACTTCAGGCGTTCGCGCCAGTCCATGTTCATTGTTCCGCCGCTGCGGGGATTTCCCAATGGATGAGCCGCGCCACCGTGGCCCGGTGGATGGAGAACATGTTGCGGAGGTAAGCCAAGCGGTAGCGCCAGAAGCCCATCTCTTCCGCAAGCAGCTTCCACTCCCCGCGCAGCAGCCAATAATCGCGCTCCAAGGCCGCGTCGTCATGCGCGGAATGCGACATCATCTTCTGGATGGAGTAATACTTTTGCAGCTTTTTCTTCCAGCTTCGCTTGCCGAAGGTCCACGGGAACCAATCGATGGTCGTCCGCTTCCGCATGTATAGGGTACGGCCTTCGCGGTCCTTTACTTCCTTGTACCTGAGCGAGTAGAGATTATAGAAGTGGGAGTCGAGCGCCATCTTCTGGGCCCCTAAGGCCCTGGCCAGGTTCATTCCCTGCTCCAGGCAACTGAAGTGCATCAACAGGAGGAACGGCTTCCGCTCTTCCCGCACCACGTGGTGACCCCACTGCAGCTTACGGTATAGATCCGCCAGGTGCACGGTCGAGGCCACCGCCCCCTGCACCCGGAATTTCTCCGCGTATTTCAGGAAGTTGAGCGGCTCCCGTCGCGAGACGTGCCCGTCGCGGGTCTTCGCGCCGGTCATGGTCGTGGCCGTGGCCTGCCCGCCGGTATTGCCCAAGGTCTGGTTGATGACCACGATGTGGAAGATGGGATCCTGCTGATGCAAGGCATCCTCGACCGAGCGCAATCCTTGGATGAAACCGCCGTCGCCGGAAATGGAAACCACGATATCGCCGGAAGCCACGTTATGCGACAACCCGGAGGCCACGCCATGGGCCGTCTCGAAGGCGATGCGGATATAGGGAAGGTTCCAAATCGAGGTCCGGTTCAGGCCGGAGATCACCGTACCGCAGCCATCCTGCTCGCTGACGTAGATTTTGCCCTTGTCTTGTTGCAGATATCCCAGGTAGTTGAACACGGTGCGGAAGATGTTCATCTGCCCGCAACCCGCGCATGCCATATCGCCCGCGGTGAGCGGCCCCGTGCCGTTCAGGGCGATGTACATGCTTTGTACCTTGTTGATGGTCGGGTGGAAGCGGAACATAGTCTGATAGGCCCATTTCTTGAGGCCGTACAGTTTCTCCAGCATGCGTAGCTTGCGCGGATTATCCAACGCCTTGAGTATGGGTTCGGGCAGGATGCGGGCTTGGAACTGTTCCAAGCTTTCCATCGGCGAGGCCGGCCCGCTTTCCTCTCCGGGGCCGCTTCCCGCGCTCCAATCCTCGCCCGCGAACGCCGCCGGCACCTTCCCATCGGGCGCCGTCCCCGGCGGACGCAGCAAGGCCAGCTTGGACTCCTGATCCGCTTTCCGGTACGCCAGGAAGCCCGCCACCACCGCTTCCCGGTTCTTGGGCGTCAACAGCAGGCGCGCCTCCTTCTCGACGCCTTTCACTTGCCCGACCGCGTCCAACAGGGCCAGCAGTTCCTCCGCATCGTCCGCGCCCATATTCGCGAGCATGGCCCCGCATAGGATCATGTTGGTCCGCGCGGCGCTTCCGAACAACCGGCGCGCGATCCCCTTGGCGGGAATCAGCACTATGCGTCCGCCCGGCGGCATCAGTCCGCGGTAACGACGCGCCGTTTCCTCATCACTGTCCAGGATCAGGATACCGCCCGGGCTAAGTTGCTTGAGCATCGGTTCCAGGGACACGTCGCCATCGAAGGCCATGATGGTATCGGCCATGATGATGTCCGACCAATCGCGGATGGGCTCATTGGATTGCTTGATGGATAAGGTGATGCCGCCGCCGCGCTGGAGCGCGCCGAATCCGGCCATGGAAAGCGCATACTGGCCTTTCACGCTGGCCAAGCCGGTGAAGATGGAGTTCAATTGCAACAGGCCTTGGCCGCCCTTGCCGATCACGGCTATCTGGCGCACTCCCTCTTCCATCAGGGGAACGTCGAAGGACGCATCGGTCTGGGGATACGCGTTGCCGCGGGTTCCCAGCACGAAGGAATGGCCGGGGGCATGTTCCTTCAGCCATTTGTGGGCGCGCGTCTCGGGAAGGCCCGACGACAAGTCGGAGAGCATGCGGAAAAGGGCCACCCAATGCGGGATGGTCACCGCGCGGCCGCCCAGGCCGATGGTGGCGGAGACCAGGAAGGGCGGATGATCCAAATCGTACAGGGCCGAACGGATTTCCTGAGCCAGGACGCCGCCCCCCGATCGCCCCGACCAATTATTGTATTCCACCACGGCGACGGCTTTGCATCCGGCCATCGCCGCCTGCAGGGCTTCCGCCGGGAAGGGGCGGTACAGGTTGATGGAAACCACTCCGCAACGGACGCCCTGGTCGCGCAAGCGCCCGGCCACGTACTCCGCCGCCGACATGTCCGGATCGTTCAGGCCGATGATGCAGAAATCCAGGGGCCCTTCCGCGGGATAGCGTTCCACCTTGCGCAGGGCGGGACGTCCCGTGAAGCGCGCCAGCTCGGCGGCCGCCCCGTCGAAGGCGCGGCCGGCCCGGCTCAGAACCTCATCGATGGCCTGGCGCTGCTCCGCGTAACGGCTGTCCATGTCCAGCACGCCCACCGAACGGTTTTCCTTATCGTCGAATACGAAGGGATTCTGCGGCCGCCCCAGGAATGCGTCGGCATCCGCGTCGCTCAACTTTTGCAAATGCCCTTGCTTCTCCGAAGTCAAGGTATGCGTCTCCACGAATCCCTTCACCACCAAGCGGCCCGGGATCCACACGCCTTCCGACTCCATCAGCTTGAGCAACAGCATGGCCTTGTCGTAATCGTCCTGGATGCCCCGGCCGAAAAGCATGATCTCGCCGGTATCCGAGGTCCGGAAGGTGGTGGTATGGTCCGGCTTGGTGGTCGTGCCCGGCGACAAGGCGCGGGTCAGCTCCAGCATGAAGATGGGCAAGTGCAAGCCGGGATTGATGTTCATGAACTCGTAGATCTGCGCCAGGCTTTGCGAGCCCTGTGCCATCAGGGAGCGCTTCCCGCGCACGGCCGATCCCGTCAGCCAGGCATATCCCGATTCTTCCGAGAGGCAAGGGCGGAACTGCAAGTGGTGCTGGGCATCGGGGGATTGCCTGGAGGCGCGCTCCTCGATATGCTTCAAGAGGGAGGTGTTCGGGGTGATGGGGAAGATGGATACGTTGTCGAACTTCGCTTGGAAGGTGAAGTCGGAAAACATCGACGATCCGTTGAAGACCTGCGGGGCGGCGCCGGATAGTTCCCGCGCCGGATGGGCCGCCACGATGGCGGCGGCATCCTTGATCCAACCTTGGACCTTCTGCTCGCCTTCGGCGGACGGCGACTTGAAGATTTCCGCCACCCGGCCGGGCGTAATGGGCTGCCCGTCGTACTTCTTCACGTCCACCAATTCGGCGGGCACGAAATGGATGGCGCCCGTCGGGCATGCCGAAGCGCATACGAAACATCCCTTGCAATGGCTGTAATTGGTCGCGCCCTTCTTGACCTGATGGGTTTCGGTGCGCGGATCCAGATTGACGCCCGGCAGCAGGTTGAAGGTCTTGGTGAAGAGATGGAAGATGGGCTCCACCGCGCGGTCGCCCACTTCATAGCCGATGGAATGATGAGGGCAGGCCACTACGCAATGCAGGCAATCGATGCATTGGGTCGAAAGGGTTATCGGGATGAAATTCTTATCGGTCCAGTTGCGCGCGGCCGCGTTCCCGCCCGCCACCACCGTACCCTTGTCGGAAAAATCCTGGAAGGTTTCCAGGCGGATGAGGCGATCGCCCAGCACCTGGTTGGGCGCCTCGTTGATGGAGGAAAGGTGGATGAAGTCGGAAGCCTTGAGGGTCGCGGCTTCCCCGCGCCCTTGCGCTCCCGTGCCGGCGTTCGCGATCATGGACGTCCTCCAAGCTTATCCGTAGTAACATACAAGTTACCCTGTCCGGGAGTGCGGGCTCCGGAGCGCCACGGCGCGCGGGCGCCGGTTCGACGGGCCCGGCCGCGGATGACGATCTGGCGGTCGCGACTACCCGATGGATGGCGATTCGAGGTTATGCGGGGAAACGGGCCGCCTTGGGAGGCTATGCCGCCCGGACCGCCGGGACGTGCCGGATCCCTTCGTCGCAAGGAACTTCCGGCTTGGGTGCGGAACCCGCTGTTTCCCATCCTCCTTTTATTATAAACCCTTTCGCCATCCCGGGACATATTCTGGGGTTGCGGGAGAAGCCCGAATCCCATTGGGTACCGAGCGCCAAAGGCTCTTTTCCCCCTTGGAAGCGACTTGAGCAGTAAGTCGGGTTTTCAATCAAATTGGAAAAAACATCGTATTTGGGGATCGCATCGTGGTCCCGGGACTAAGGAACCACCGGCATGAGGGCGGACACTGTCCACCCGTTCCCGTCCGCCACCAGCCGGTAAACCCCGGATGTCTTGGACCGGAAGGGGATTTCACCCGCCCGGGCTTTCGCCTCGAACACGACCCGGCCCTGAAGATCCAGGATGCGTATTCGCACGCCCGGTTCGACCCCATCCAGCCTAAAAGCGCCCGCCGCATATGCGGCGGATATCCGGGCGCGTTTATCTCCGGGCAAGGGCCGGGCGGAAGTCGCCGCCCCATGCAATGTCCACTGCTTGAAGAAGCCCCAAACCTCTTCGCTGCCGTTCATCTTGGTCTTCGTGTCCATGGGCCATTCGTGCGGCCCTCCTTTGATGGAGTCGGCCCAGACCGCGATACCGTCCTTGCAAGGGCCGAATTCCATATGCGTAACGACGGAGCTGGCATTGCCCGCGGGATAGGGGCGGGTGATGGCCGGCGTTTTCGGGCAGCCATCGAAATCGGCTATGATCCCGAGGTCCTTCATGAAAGCGTCGGGCGTGAGCACATCGCTGGTGCCGAAAATGGCGAGCAGCGGGATGGTCCGCTTCGGGACGCAAGTCTCCTGGATCCGCCCCGAGACGGGGGCTACGGCGGCGAACTTATCCGCGTACCGGCAGGCGGCATGGTAGGCCATGACACCGCCTTGGGAGAAACCTGAGACATAAACACGTTCGCGATCGATATGGTATCGGACGTCGAGGGTGTCGACTATGGCCAGGAGAAACTCGAAATCGGTGGCAGGCGCGGTTTGCCAGGAGTTGTTGATCCCGTTCGGGTAGACGGCGAGGAATTTCTCCTTATCCGCGACGGCATCCATCTTGGTATTGGTCACCATCTGCGCGCCGGTCATGCCCGAGCCATGCAGGACGAAGACGACGGGCGGTTTGGACAGGCCCGTGGGGGCGTGCAGGATGAAATGGCGCGCGACTCCGCCGAACTGGATGGTCTGATCCTGGGCGAAGGCCCCGGCGAGCAAAGAGGCTAGGACGGCCACGGAAATCCTCAGGTGCTGCATGCGATCCGCCCGGAAGATTATGGAACCACCAATTCCAAGGCGCCCGTACGGCCTTCCCCGCTTACGACAACGCGATAAACCCCGGCCGGTTTCCCGCGGAAATCGATTTCGCCTTGCCCGGCGGCGCCTTCGGCCACCAGCCTGCCTTGATGATCCAAAACCCGGACGGAAGCCCTCTCCGCCGTCCCCTGCAATCGCACCATGCCGTTCGCGTAGGTCGCCCGGAAGGTCGGACGCGCGGCGGCCGCTCGCGGCAAGGCCGTGGTCCCGCTCAAGGTGAACTTCTTGAAGAAGGACCAGACCTCTTCGCTATTGTTCACCTTGGTCGTGGTGTTCATGGGCCATTCATGCGGCCCGTCCTTGATCGAATCCGCGATCACCTCCGTGCCGTTCTTGCATGGGCTCCAAGTGATTCGCGTCACCAGGGAGTTGGAATTGGTGGCCGGATATGGGCGCATGACCGTGGGGGTGGCCGGGCATCCGTCCAAGCTCGCCCAAGTCGACGCGCTGTTCATGAAAACGGCGGGAGTGGCGATATCCTTGGTGCCGAAGGTCAGGAACATGGGGATGGCCCGGGCCGGCTTGCAGGTAGCCGGAATGTTACCGGAGGTGGGCGCGATGGCGGCGAACTTGTCCGCGTATCCGCAGCCCACGCCGTGCGTCATGCCGGCGCCTTGGGAAAAGCCCGCGGCATAGACCCGGTTCCGGTCGATGTGGTATTTGGCATCGATGGTATCGATAAGGGCCACGAAGTACTTGAAATCGGAATCCCCGGCCTGATCCCAGTTCATGGCGATGGCATCGGGATAGACGACGATGAACTTTTCCCGATCGGCGATCCCGTCCATTTTGGTATCGCTCTCCTGCTGCGCGCCGGTCATGCCGTGGCCGCAAAGTACGAACATCAAGGGAGGATTGGCGGGCGCGCCGGTCGGAACGTGGAGGATGTAGGTCCGGGCCACCCCTCCGAACTGCATCTTCAGGGATTGGGCGAAACCGGTGATCGGGAGCGCAGCGGCGGAAAGCGCCGCCCATAGGCCGAAATGCTTCATCATACCTCCTTAGGGGACCACAATCTTGAGCGCGTACGACCTAACGTCGTCCTTCACCAGGACCTGATATACGCCGCTCGGTTCAGCTTGGAATTCCAGTTCGGTTCGCCCGGCGGGAGCGGCCGCCATCAAGGCGCCCCGACTATCGACGATCCGCACCGCGGCCGTTTTTCCCGCCCCTTGCAGGCGGACGATGCCATTCGAATAGAATGCGGAAGGATATGCTTTCCCGGCCCCGGTCGCGGGCGGGGAAATCGCCGCAGAGCCGCTTAACGTGAACTTCTTGAAGAAGGCCCATACCTCTTCGCTGTTGTTCACCTTGGTCGTCGTATTCATGGGCCATTCATGCGGCCCGCCTTGGACGGAATCGGCGATGACTTCGGAACCGTCCTTGCACGGAGCATAGTCCAGCCGGGTCACCACCGATTTCGCGTTGCTGGCGGGATAAGGGCTCGTCACTTTCGGGGCGGCAGGGCAGCCGATCATCTTCACCCACGCGTCGACGCTCTTCATGAAATTGTCCGGCGTGGCCACGTCGGCGGTCCCGAAGGTGAGGAACATGGGAACCGGACGGGTCACGTTACAGGCACCCGTCAAAAGGCCGGATACCGGCGCGATGGCGGCGAACTTATCCGCGTACCGGCAGCCCAGTTGGAAGGACATGAATCCGCCCTGGGAGAAACCCGAGGCGTAGACCTTGTTCTTATCGATGTGGTATTTAGCGTCCACCGAATCGATGATGGCCAGGATGAAGTTGAAATCGTTGGGGCCCGACATGTTCCAGGACTGCTGGTTATTGCTATCGGGGAGCGCATCGGGATAGACGACGAGGAATTTCTCCCTGTCGGCGACCTTGTTCATCTGCGTCAGTTGCACTTCCTGCTGCCCGGACATGTTGAAACCGTGGATGACGTAAACGAGGGGAGGTTGGGCGGCGAGGCCGGTGGGGGCGTACAGGATATATTTCCGGGCCGTACCGCCGATGCGCATGGTCAGGTTTTGGCTTTGGGCGAAGGCGCTCAGCGAGGAAAGGAACCATAGGGTAACCGCAAAGAAACCCGACCGATTCATGACCCCTCCCCTATTCCTATTTCCCGGGCAAGACCTAATATAAGGCCAAGGACGCCAAATTCTCGTGGAAAAACGCCAACCCTCTTTTCTAACTTCATCCCGAACGCCGGGATCCTTCGGAAGCCCGCAAATACGGGGCCTCCAGCGAGGCGGATCGAATTCCGGGGCCTGTGGCGGCCGGTTCCCCTGAGTTACATTCCGTTACAAGGGGGAGAAAAGACGGCAATCTCCCCAGCTTAGTTTTAGGACATGCTTTTCGTAGTTAAAATGCTTCTGGTGGCGTTCGGCATCTTCGGCCAGGCCAAGATCATGCCCAATGCGGATTCAACGGTCGAATCGGAGTTGGATACCCTTACCTTGCCCAAGGATCATCCGGAGTGGGTCCTGGCCCGTCGTGCCATGGCTTCGGAAGGTTTGTGCGGCTCGGGGCATGACGCGGCGAAAGATTCCGTCGTGGCCCTCCGCGAAGGGGAACTTCCGGAAGCCTCCGTCTCCGACTATTCCATCGTTCGCCTCGTAGCCGAAGCCTGCGAATAGACGGCTCGGAGGTAAGGTCGATAGATGGACGCCGCCCCCTCCTCCGCATCGTGCCCCCAGCCAGCCGGTAGATTCGAACCCGTCGTCAATCGCTCGCGTTGCGAGGCCAAAGGCCCCTGCGTCCCGGCCTGCCCCTACTCGGTACTGGAAATCCATCCTCTAACCGATACGGACAAGGCCGGGCTGGGTTTCCTGGCCCGCCTCAAGGTGCGGGCCCACGGGAACCGGCAAGCCTTCGCGATCCATCCCGAGGCTTGCCGCGCTTGCGGGAAATGCGTGGAGGCGTGCCCGGAAAAGGCCATCACCCTACGCCTTCGCGCATTGACATGATCATGGCCCGCCCGCGACCGCGGCTAGGAACCGCTCGATGAAGTACAGGCTTATCTGCGATCCCGGGCCGCGGAAAACGTAATCGTAGCCATGCGGGGCCCAAGGCAGATCCACCTCGAAGCGTTTCACCCCCAGGCGCGCCAGCTTTTCCCGCATATGCTCCACGTGATGGAAGGTAACCAGCACGTCGGGACGGCCATGCAAAAGCAGGGTGGGTGGCGCGCCCGCATCCAAGGTTTCCAAAGGCGATGAAGCCACCGCGAGGGGGAGCCCCGACTCCCCTTCCTTCCCGAGATAGTTCACGATCAACTTGCGGGAATCCAGGATCAGGGGATTGCCCGGGTAATGGTAGGCCATCACCATATTCGCCGGGGCATAAAACGAAATCACCCCCCGAACGGACGGATCGCGATCGAGGTAGGCAGCTTGCAGGGCGATTTGGCCGCCCGCCGAACGCCCGGCCAAGATGAACCGGCCCGCATCGATACCCAACTCCGCGGCATGGGTTTTCAGCCAGGCCAAGGCCGCCCGCGCATCTTCGACCGGCGCCGGGTAATTGAAGCGGGGCGAGAGACGGTACTCCATGGACGCCACGGCATACCCTTGCGAGGCCAGGAAAAGGTTCAGCTCCCGGAAATCCGCATGCGAGCCGCCGTCCCATCCGCCTCCGTGGAGCAGTAATACGCATGCGGCCTTGCCCGCCGATCCGCGGGCCCGGAAGAATTCGAGCCCGAGTTCCCATTCGCCATTCCGGGAAAAGACATGCGCTTCGGGCTCGAACCGGTCAATGCGGATCCCGCGGAAAAGATCGGGGAAAACGATGGGATGCAGGCGACGGAAACCGCCGGACCCGGGCATAATTTCGCCCCATGCCGCCTGGAATTCCCTCTGTAAAGAGGCCGCCGTAAAATACGCGCGGGCCAGGGTGACTCCATACATGACCGCCGCGGCCAGGAACAGGATGGCCGCGGCCGGGATCCCCGCGACGGTTACGGAATCGCCGCTCCGGAAGGCCTCTCCGGCCAAAAGCAAGCACGGGAGCACCATCCAATGGCCGCCTTCGCGCACCAGGATGGAAAGCTTCCACAGCCTATACGTGGGTGGCTTCAAGAAAGCCAAAAATCCTGGGAGGATGAGGAAAAACGCCGAACAAAGGCGCGGCCCGCCGGGAAGGGACAACATACGGCCCTTGGACGTAGAAATTCCCCTACCGCCGCTCCACTTTTTCTTTGCGCCTGCCCCCTAAATATCGATATAGGGTTAGGAGCGCACCATGATCCGGCCAAAAAAAGATGTCCATGGCAAGAGGGGGAACCGCATCCCGAGGTGCGCAAAAGAATGAAACCTTCGGGCTCCGGCGACTGGCGCGAAGATGGCCCGGGCGGCGGCCCCGTTCCCGCCCACGTTCCTGCCGTCCCCTTCTCTTCTCCCGCGGGCCACGGGCATGCGGTCCGTTTCTACGCCCGCGATGAAGAATGCATCGAAGCGTTGGCCGCTTTTCTTTCCCCGGGCCTGGGTTGGGGCGAGGCCAACCTCGTCTTCCTATCCCCGGAACATCGCCGGGCCCTGTTCCCCGCCTTAACCGGAATCGGCATCGACCCTAAAGCCGCCGTAGAGGGAGGCCGCCTCTACATCCACGATGCCCGCCAGGTCCTGGACCGCATTCTATCGCCCGACGGACGCCCTGACGAGGATCTTTTCATGCGCGTGATCGGCGGCTTGATCGCGAAGGCGTCGGCGGGAAAACCCGCCTTACGCGCTTTCGCCGGAATGGGAACGCTGCCCTGGGCCCAAGAGGATCCCGAAGCCGCCCTGGCGTTGGAGCAGCTCTGGAACAAGCTGGGGCGGACGGTAGCCTTCTCCTTGCTTTGCGCTTACCCCATCGGCTGCTTTCGGGGGCGAAACCATCGGCTTTCCGGAATCTGCGACGCCCATGACTCCTTGATCCCATGCGGTCCCTTGCGCACGGGCGCAAGCGAGTCGGAAACCCTACGCGAACTGGTCGAATTACAACTCAAGGTCGCCGAGTTCCAGGAAGGACCCCCCGAAGGAAGCCGTGCCCCGCAGCCGACGGATGGGACGATCGCGGGAATGGCCGATGCCGCCCCGGCCCTCCTATGGGCCACCGATTCCGAAGGCCGCCGCGCTTACGTGAACCGGACCTGGCTCGAATTCACCGGCAAGGATGAACAGCATGAACTCAATAGCGGCATGGAAGGCGTTCATCCCGAAGATCGGGGCATGGTCGAGGCCGCATACGCGAGGGCCTGGGAAGCCCGCGCGGGCTTCCGCACGGAATTCCGCTTCCGGCGCCGGGACGGCGCTTGGCGCTGGCTGTTGGGCATGGTTTCCCCGCGCTTAAGCCCGGACGGATCTTTCCTAGGGTTCGTGGGAGCGAACGTCGATATCACCGAGCGGAAAGCCGCCGAAGAACAGTCCCGCCAGATGCGTAACCTGGAGTCGGTCGGGCGCCTGGCGGGCGGATTGGCGCATGACTTCAACAACCTGCTCACGGCCATCAACGGTTATAGCGAAATCGGGCTATCCATTGCTCCGGAAGAAGGTCCCTTGCGGGATTTCCTCTCCGAAATCAAACGGGCCGGGGAACGGGCTACGGAGTTGACGCGTCAGCTCTTAGCCTACGGCCGCAGGCAGGTGATGGCCGCCGCCGTTTTCGATCTGAACACCACCCTCGATGACATGGACCGCATGCTGCGCCGACTGCTCGGCAACGATATCCGGCTGGAGCGAACGCAAGCGGCCGGCCTGGGACGCGTGCGGGCCGACCCCGGGCAGGTGCAACAACTCATCGTGAACCTGGCGTTGAACGCGCGCGAAGCCATGTCCGCCGGCGGAGTCCTGACCTTGGAAACGCTGGACGGGATCGCGATCGGTCCGGACCAGATCCCGCGGCCTTACGTCATGCTGACCCTGCGCGATGACGGGACGGGCATGACCGAAGACGTGAGGGCCCGCATCTTCGAGCCGTTCTTCACCACCAAGGAAGAGCGCGCCGTCGCAGGGCCTGAAGATGCCGGATCGGGGCCGCAAAGCAGCGGGAACGGGTTGGGTCTTTCCACCGCCTATGGAATCGTCCGGCAGAGCGGAGGGTTCATTTCGGTGGAAAGCGAACCGGGCCAAGGTTCGGTTTTCCGGGCCCATTTCCCCTGGATCGATCCGGAGGAAGGAAAGCCCATCGGGCATTCGCCCGATCCCGGCGCCCGCATGGCCTTGGTCGTCTCCGCGGACGATTCCCTAAGGCGCTTTCTCGCGCGGGCCTTGGCGGGCGAAGGATTCGCCGTCGCCGAAGCCGCCGATCCGGCCTCGGCCCAAGCCTCCGCCGATTCGATGCCCGGTTTGCATTTGCTGATCACCGAAGACCCCTGCGCCCAAGCGCGTGCTTCCGCGCTAATGGCCCGCCTCAAGACGCGGCATTCGTCCTTACGCGCCTTGGCGATTCCCGCCACGCCCGAGGCATTCCATCTTCCGGGCGGGGATGGGACGGATGGGCTCGTTCAACTGCAATTGCCGATAACCCGGGCGGGCCTGCTTGACCGCATCCGGCTGGCCACGGCGGCCTCTGCCTAGGCTCAGGCGACTTGCATCGCGAACAGGATTTCCACGCTGGCGAGCAGCTGGTTCGCGGTGAACGGTTTGGGAAGGAATTGGATATTCTGTTGCTCGAATAGCCCCTGGCTCTCTTCCCGCGTGTGCCCGGCGAATCCGCTCATGAGGAGGATGGGCATGGAGGAATCCATGGCGCGGACGGCGCGTCCCAGCTCGAACCCGGTCATGCCGGGCATGCGGATATCGGAGATCAGGGCATCGACGCCGGGATTCGCGCGCAATATTTCCATCGCCTGCGATCCGTCCACCGCCTTTAAGGAGGCGTAGCCTGCCTTTTGCAGGAACAGAGCGGTCATGGTGAGCACGGCCGGCTCATCATCGGCTATTAGGATGGTTTTCATTGCTGATTCCTGGCTTGAATGATACCGCGAATTCCTTCCATGGCCTTTAAGAGTCCTGAAGCCAAGGGAGGACTCTTAAGCCAATTAAATTCGCTTTCGCAAATCTCGTATGCAAAGGAAATCGACACCCAATAAACGCGCCCCTGATCCGGCAGGCCCCAACTAATCTCTTTTGTAGCCTGTTTAAAACGTCTATCTTCGCGGGACGGCCGTTTCTCCGAGGGAACGGAGTCAGCGTTATTCCCAGGAAGCGGCATCCATGGCTCATCAACACGTAGTCCAGTTTTACGAGCAGGATTCCTTCCTCATCGCGAAGTTGTCGGACTTCCTCATCGAAGGATTCGAACGGGGGGAAACGGGCATCGTGATCGCCACGGCGGATCATCGCCAAGCCCTGACGCGCAGGCTCAACGAATCCGGATTGAAACCCGAGGGCCTGGAACTGAAAGGCCGGCTGCTCCTGCTGGATGCCCAGGAAACCTTGTCCGGCTTCATGCGGGACGAACTCCCCGACGAGTCCTTATTCCAAAAGGCCTTCCATTCCATCATGAAGCAAGCCGGGGCTCCGGGAAAAGCCGTGCGCGCTTTCGGCGAGATGGTGGCCCTGCTCTGGATGGAGGGAAACGAAAATGCCGCCGTCCGCCTGGAAGAACTATGGGAAGACGCGTTGGCCGAATCCCCGGCCAGCCTGCTCTGCGCTTATCCCATCCAAGGCATGTCCGGGGCGGCCAGCCTAAAGCCCTTCCGCGACGTTTGCGAGCGCCACAGCCGGGTTCTCCCGTCCGAAAGCTTTTCCTCGCCCCATGTCACCGATGAGGAACGCAGCCGCATGGTGGCCGAGCTGCAACAGCGGGCCGCCACCTTGGAAGGCCAGGCCCGCGAGATGGATGAACTGCTAGAGGACGTGCGCCAGCTGCACAATCTGACCTTCACCTTGAGCCATTTTACCGGGCTGGACGAGACCCTTCAGGAGATCCTCCGCCATGCCCTCATGGTATACCGGACGGGCCAAGGAGTGCTTTTCGTCCCCTTGGAAGACGGCTCCGGCCTACACATAGAATCCAGCATCGGTTTTTCGCCCGGATTCCTGGAAAAATTCTCGCTGATCGCGGCAGGCAGGGGCGCATCGGGTTATTGCATGCTGACGCGCAATCCGGTGATCGTCGAGGACATCGAAACGGATGCGTTGTTCGACGATTTCCGCGATATGGCCCAGCAGGGCGGGTTCCGCGCGGTGCATAGCATGCCGCTCACCACGCGGGACGGACGGCTGATCGGGGTGCTTTCCATCCATTTCCCCACGCGCCGCCGTCCGACCGATCGGGAAACCAAGTTCGGCGAAATGTATTCGCGGTTGGCCGCCGATTCCATCGAGCAGGCCCAATTGCGCCTGGTCGCGGCGAGAGAACAGGCGGGACGGCAGGCCGCCGAGAAGAAGCGGATAGAGCAGTCCCTGGTCATGGAAGCCCTAAACCGGAGCGCGACCCATCTCTCCGCCGAGCATGACCTGGAAAAAATCGTACAGGCCGTTACCGACGGGGGACGCGAGATAACCGGCGCGGCCTTCGGGGCGTTTTTCCATAACCAGATCGACGAGAAGGGCGAGTCCTACCAGCTCTATACCCTGTCCGGAGCGCCGCGGGAAGCTTTCGCCAACTTCCCCATGCCGCGGAACACCCCCGTCTTCGGACCGACCTTCGAGGGCAAGGGGCCGGTGCGCATCGACGACATCCTGAAGAGCCCCCTGTACGGCCAATTGGCGCCCCATCATGGCATGCCCAAAGGGCATCTACCCGTACGCAGCTATCTGGCGGTGTCGGTGGTTTCCCGGACTGGAACGGTGCTGGGAGGATTGTTCTATGGCCATCCCGAACCGGGCCGGTTCACGGAAGCGGATGAAAAGAACCTTACGAGCCTCGCGTCCCAAGCCGCCGTCGCCATCGACAACGCCAATCTGTACACCGCATTGCAAAAGCAGATCGAACAAGGCAGGCATCGCGAGAATTCGGCCCGACATTTCGCCGCAATAGTGGAATCGTCCAACGACGCCATCATCAGCAAGGATTTGAATTCCACCGTCTTGAGCTGGAACAAGTCCGCCGAGCGCATCTTCGGCTATAGCGCCGAAGAGATGATCGGCACCTCCATCACCCGCTTGATACCCGAAAACCATCTGAACGAAGAACCCGAAATCCTGCGGCGAATCCAGAGCGGCCAAACCATCACCCATTACGATACCATCCGCCGGCGCAAGGACGGGACCCTCCTGAACATCTCGCTCACGGTTTCGCCCATCAAGGACGGCACCGGAAAGATCGTCGGCGCCTCCAAGATCGCCCGGGACATTACGGACCTCAAGGTGGCCGAAGAGCAATTGCGGCAAGCGCAGAAAATGGAAGCGGTGGGCCGCCTGGCGGGGGGCGTCGCCCACGATTTCAACAATCTACTCACCTCCATATTGGGTTTCGTGGATATGGCCCTGGCGGAGACCGACTCCGAATCCGAAGTCGCCGAATACCTGGAGGAAGTGCGCAAGGCGGGGAACCGGGCCTCCACCCTCACCCACCAGCTCTTGGCGTACAGCCGCAAGCAAATCCTGGCCCCGCGGGTGGTCGATCTGAACGAAAGCGTGATGGATCTGAACAAGATGTTGCGCCGCCTCATCGGCGAGGATCTGGAATTCCGCACCCGCCTCGACCCGGATTTGGCCAAGGTCAAGGCCGATCCCGGGCAAATCCAGCAGGTGATCATGAATCTGGCGCTCAACGCGCGCGACGCCATGCCTTCCGGCGGCCTGCTCATGATCGAGACGGAGAACGTGTACCTGGATCGGGCCTACGTCGGCAACCACCCGGAGGCGACGACGGGGCCGCACGTCCAGCTGACGGTGACGGATACCGGCATGGGCATGGCGCCCGAGATCCTGGCGCACATCTTCGAACCGTTCTTCACCACCAAGGAAGTGGGGAAAGGCACCGGGCTAGGGCTTTCGAGCGTCTACGGTATCGTAAAGCAAAGCGGCGGCAGCATCGCCGTCGATAGCCACGTGGGGAAAGGCACGGTATTCCGGATTCTATTCCCGGCCGTAGATCGGAAAGGCCATGGTCTGAAAGAAGGCCCGCACCAGCGCAAACCCGGGGCCGAAGCGCATATGGACGAAATCATCCTTCTGGCCGAGGATGAGTCGGCGGTCCGCAAGTTCCTGATGGCGGCCCTCAAATCGCATGGCTACCGCGTGGTGGAAGCGCGCGACGGCGCCGACGCGCTCGAGATCGGGCGCAAGTTGCAACATATCGATCTCGTCCTGAGCGATGTGGTGATGCCCAGCATGAACGGAGGCAAGCTGGCGACCGAGTTGAAAATCATCCATCCCAAGGCGAAATTCCTCTTCATCTCCGGATACACCAAGGACACCGTATCGATGAAGGATCTGGGGGACGGGGCCTCGTTCCTGCAAAAGCCCTTCACCCAAGGCGAAATCCTCGCTAAGGTCCGCGAAGTACTGGGAACGCCGGCGACCTCGGGCTGAGCCCCTAACGGAATGGATGCGTTCAGTTCTTCCGCAAGAAGGCGGAATACTGCATGTCGATTTTCATGATATGGTCCACCAGCCAGCCCTGCAGCATGTCCATCAACTGCTCCAGTACTCCCAAATCGCCTTCCTGCCAGAGCTTTTCCATCTCCGCCAGGTTCGCGATGAATTCCAAGTGCACCGCCTGATGATCCTTCAGACCCGGGAATGAAGCCTTCGCCATAAGCTCTTCTTCAGCCTGGAAATGGTATCGCACGTAGTGCTTTAGGCTATCCAGGCATTTTTGGATCACGCCTTGGGCCTGGTCCATCCACATGGCCTCGTATAGCTCGTTGATCAGGTTGACGAGTTGCATATGATCGGCGTCCATCTCGGTGTTCTTCACGGACATGACATCGGCCCAATTGATGAGCAAATGTTTCACTTGGACATCGTTGAAATCGGCCATAACCATGCTCCTCCGCTCTTCGAACCAACCCGATAGGCGCGCATTATTCTGTCTACCGGCAGCGCCCGGATCCAAGCGATTAGATTCCCGAATTCATGCCATTCTTGCTCGGGATTTTGGAGGAGTTGCGGCAATCCGGCAGGCACTAAGGTATTTTACGCAGCGATTACTAAGCCCACCGGAAAAAGCCTTACCAGGATTCCGGATCGGAAGCCAGGGGCGGCTGACAAAAGGGGAAAACGAGATGCAGCCATCGGAACGGTACCAGAAGGGTTGGGAAAAGCTCAAAGAAGTCGATGGCGAAGCCGTAGAAAAGGTATGCCAAAGCCTGAGGGAGATATCGCCGGATTTGGCGAAATTCATAATCGAATATTCCTTCGGCGACATTTACTCGAGGGACGGGCTCGAGCTACGGCTAAAGGAAATCGCCGTGGTGGCCGCTTTGACCGTGATGGGGACGGCCCAACCCCAGTTGAAGGTGCATCTCCAAGGCGCGCTGAATACCGGCAATACGATTAACGAAGTGAAAGAGGTGATTTTGCAAATGTCCGGCTACGGGGGGTTCCCGAGTTGCATCAATGCCATGGCGGCTTTGAAGGAGGTTTTAGCGGAACGGGAAGAGCGCGGCATCAAGGACAACGCGGGGAGGTTGCCGACGGAAAGTCCCCGCGGCGATCGGCTGCGGTACGGCGAGGAGGAGTTATCCCGGTTGGATGCCTTGCAGCCAGAAAGGCTCAGGTCCGCCTTCGGCGTGATCTCCCCCGAACTCGTCCGGTTCACTCTCGAGTACGGTTACGCGGATGTCTATTCGAGAGACAATCTCGGCAGACGGGAGCGCCAAATAGCCACCATCGCCGCCTTGACGGCCATGGGCAATGCGGAACCTCAACTGAGATTCCACGTCAACGCGGGCCTGAATGTCGGCTTGACGATTGAAGAGATCAGGGAGGTTATGCTTTTGATGACGGTGTACGCCGGCTTCCCGGCCGCCATCAATGGGACGAACATCCTGAAAGAGGTCGTGAACGGGCGGCCGAAACCGGCTTAGTTGCCCGGCCGGATGGTGTCCCCACGCCGACTCGAACGGCGATCCACAGTTTAGGAAACTATTGCTCTATCCTGTTGAGCTATGGGAACCGGGCATCCGCGCCGATTGGGCAGGGCGTCCAATCTAGGAATTTCCTCCGCACGTCCTTTTCACGAAAACCCCTTGAGAGCCACATTCCGCATCCTCCCCTGGATTTTAAAGTCAATTTCCTATTTTTCAATTTATGCCTTGCTGATTTTAAAATATCAAAGTATCATTTAAAATATGAAGCTAATCGATTCCAATCTGGCATGCCCGGCCTGCCAGCAAGCGCTTCAGCCCAAGCTGCTGGTTTGCCCCGCCTGCGATATCAAAGTCGAAGGGCCTTTCCAGTTGAATGAGTTCGCGACCTTGGGCCCCGAGGACCTGCATTTCCTCCGCATCTTCGTGCGAAGCGAGGGCCGTATCCGAGACATGGAATCGGCGCTCGGCCTTTCCTATCCCACTATCCGCGCGCGCCTGTCCGCGCTCAAGCGAAAGCTCTCCGGCGAAGCCGCGGATACCGGCGGAGCGGAAGACGAAGCCAAGCGCCCGCGGAACGAAGAAGAAGCCGTGGCTGCGGTGCTCGCGAAATTGAACGCGGGGAAAATCCCCTTCGCTGAAGCTATGCAGGAAATCAAGCGCATCCGCGCGCAACCAGGAAAGGAGTGAGGCGATGAAGGAGCAGATCGAGCAGGTATTGAGGATGAACAAGGATGGTAAGCTGACCGACGCGCAGACGGCGGAGCTCTTGGCGGAGCTGGCCCGGCCCGGCGAAGCGCATGCGAGCGGGCCCGGATGGGGCCGCGGAAGCGTCCTCGAACCCCTGGTGTCCAAGGTCAACGAGACCCTGAAATCCGCCCTCGATTCGGCCTTCGCCTGGAACGAGTCGCGTGATCATCGTGACGAAGCCTGGGCGAATCCATCAGCCCGGAATTCCATCCACATGTCCCGCTTCGATTATCCGGAAGGCAAGGACGTCGTATTCACCGGAAACGTCATCCGCATGTCCTCGATGAAGGACCTGCGCATGGATCGATCCGAGATGACCGGAAACACCATCGACATGAGCAAAGCCGATGACCTCCGCCTACGGGACGCCAAGCTGCAGGACTGCGAGATCCGGGCCAGTTCGGTGGACGATTGGCACCTGGATGGATCGACCCTGGACGCGATCATGGTGCAGGGATCCCGGGTGGCCGATCTCCAATGCACGGACCGATCGGAACTGCGCAAGGCGCGCATCCAAGGCGTTTCCCTGAAAGGCTTCCGCCTGGCCGAAGGCAGCAAGGCCGAAAACCTGCTCCTCAACGGCTCATCCCTGGCCGATATCCGCCTGCTCCGATCGGAGTGGGGCGATTCCGAGATCCTGAACTCTTCCGTATCCGACCTCGCGCTGGAAAGTTGCCGGGCGGCCCGATTCCTGATTCGTTCCCTGTCCGCCAAGAAAGCCGTTTTCTCCGATTGCACCCTGACCGACGTAGCCTTTTCGGCCGAGACCCGTTGGGCCTGGAAAAAGCACGGCCTGAAGGACGTCCGTATCGACGGCTGCGACTGGGAAAAGGTCGCCTTCTCCGATTGCCGCCTGGACAATTGCGTGATCAAGAACGTAACCCTACGCGATCGGCAATTCCGCGGATTGGACCTGGCGGACCTCCGCATCGACGGCACGGAGGCTTTCTTGAAGGCGGTCGGGGGCTGAATCCCACTTTCGCCCCCGCGGTGAAGACCGGCCTCCGACCCGCGTTACACTCCGTTACGGTCCGGAAAGAATCCGGATAAGCTCGTCGGGTAGTTTTACAACCTCACCTTTCCGTTAGGGGCTCTAAAGAGGGCCGATTGGACCGGAGAAAACTTATGCATGGATTCGCGCCCGATGATGACCGCTTGGCTGAATTGATTTTATACATCTCCGGCCGTTGCGCCGATTGGGATGAATTCGATCCCGTCGTCCTGGATCGCATCCTGTTCCAGGCCGACTTCCTCAACTACCGCGAGTCCGGAGTCCCCATCAGCGGGCAAACCTACCGGCGCGGGCCTTCCGGCCCGACGCCTAGGGGCCTTCCCCGCGTACTGCGCGGGCTGGCGCGCGAATTCGCGATCCTGGAGATACCGCTGGGGGACGGTTTGCACGTGCAACGGCGCCCGGTGGCTATGCGGGAGGCCCGGCTCGAACTCTTCGAAGCCAGCGAACTCGCCATCGTCGACGAGGTCATGCGGCATTACCGGAGCACTTGGGCCCGGTTGCGGGAGAGCCCCGATTTCCTGGAGATAGACTGGGAAGCCGCCGGGCCCCGCGAGATCATCCCCTATGCATGGGTCGGGACCCTCCCCGTCGGCATTGGACCCGGGGCCCCCAGGTACTAAATTGGACAGCATCGGCCGGCGCGTTCCGCCCGGCCGTTTCCGGCGCCCGGGCCTTCGCCACGGACGCCGCCTGAGGACCGTTTGCTTACTCGCATCGAAGTCGGGCAAAAGAGCCCCGCCACCGACTCCACAGCCCGGAAAATACTCGCCACCATCCGGGAGACCTTCCATCTCCCGGTGGACTCGGCGTCCGCCGTTTCCATCTACACCTTGGAGATGGATCTTACGGACGCGGAAAAGGAACGCGTCGCCCGCGAGCTTTTCACCGATCCCATCACGGAGCGTTTCGCCATCGACTCGCATCTGGCCGGGAAAGGCACAGCCGGGAACGACGGCACCGGGTTCGATTTCCTGATCGAGGCAGGCTATAAGCCGGGCGTGACCGACAACGTGGGCCGCTCCAGCCGCGAGGGCATCGCCGATCTTTTAGGGCGCCCCCTTACCGACGCCGACCAGGTCTATACCGGAAGGCAGTTCCTGTTCCGAGGCAAGCTAAGCCGGGCCGATGCCGAGACCATCGCCACCAAGCTTTTGGCCAATCCGCTGATCGAAACTTATCTGATCCGCTCGGCGGAAGACTGGCGCAAGGAGCCGGCGCTGCCCAAGGTTTCCGGCAAGGTCGCTTTCGCGCATAAGCCTGAAACCCGCACCATCGATTTGCCCGATTCGGATGCGGCGCTGCAAAAGCTGTCGGACGAAAAGGTGTTGGCCCTGACTATCGAAGAGATGCGCGCCATCAAGGGCCATTACGCGGATGCGGCCGCGCGCTCCCGTCGCGAAAAGGCCGGCCTCCCCCCTTCCCCCACCGACGTGGAGCTGGAGGTGATCGCCCAGACCTGGAGCGAGCATTGCAAGCATAAGATCTTCGCCGCCGACATCGAGTACACCGATGACCGCGGGGAAAAGACCGCCATCCGCTCGCTGTACAAGACCTATATCAAGGCGGCGACCGAAAAGGTGCGGCCCCAGGCCCCTTGGCTCAAATCCGTTTTCACCGACAACGCCGGCATCATCGCCTTCACCGAGGATTACGACGTGAGCATGAAGGCGGAGACCCACAATTCGCCCAGCGCGCTGGACCCCTATGGCGGGGCCATGACGGGCATCGTGGGAGTGAACCGCGACATCCTCGGCAGCGGCAAGGGCAGCCGTCCCATCTTCAATACCGACGTCTTCTGCTTCGCCTCGCCCTTCTACGACCGGCCCGTCCCGCCCAAGCTCCACCATCCGCGCCGGATCTTCAAGGAAGTGCATCGGGGCGTGAAGGACGGCGGCAACGAGAGCGGCATCCCCACCGTGAATGGCAGCATCGTTTTCGACGATCGCTACCTGGGTAAGCCTCTCGTGTTCTGCGGGACCGGGGGCCTGCATCCGGCCCGGGTCGGCGGCGAGGCTTCCTGGAAAAAGACCATTAATCCGGGTGATCGGATCCTGATGGCGGGCGGCCGCATCGGGAAGGACGGGATCCACGGGGCGACCTTTTCCTCGGCGGCCCTCACGGAGGCCTCACCCACTTCGGCCGTGCAAATCGGCGATCCCATCACCCAGAAGAAGTTGTCCGACTTCCTCCTGGAGGCGCGCGATCTGGGGCTATACCGCTTCGTGACCGACAACGGCGCCGGCGGCTTGTCTTCCTCGTTGGGGGAAATGGCGCGCGAAAGCGGCGGGTGCAAGATGCATCTCGAAAAGGCCCCCCTCAAATACGCCGGCCTCGACCCATGGGAAATCCTAGTTTCCGAGGCTCAAGAGCGGATGTCCTTCGCGGTCCCGCCGGACAAGCTGGCGGCCTTCCTGGAGCTAGCCCTGCGCCGCGGCGTGGAGGCCTCCGACCTGGGCGAATTCACCGCGGACGGATTGTTCGAGGCCTATTACCAAGGCAAGCTCGTTTGCTCCCTGGACATGCATTTCCTCCACGAAGGCAATCCGCGCTTGACGCTCAAGGCCAAATGGGCGCCGCCGCGCCATCTGGAACCGACTGCCGCTTCCCTCGCAGGCCGCGATCTCGAGGCCGATGCCCTGGCCCTGCTCTCCGCCTTGAACATCTGTTCCAAGGAAAGCTGGGTGCGCCAGTACGATCACGAAGTGCAAGGCATGAGCGTGGTCAAGCCCTTCGTGGGCGAAAAAGGCGACGGCCCCAGCGATGCCGCCGTCATCCGCCCGCTCTACGATCGCAAGGAAGGCCTGGCGGTCGCGCACGGGATCGTACCGCGCTATAGCGACATCGATACCTACCATATGACCGCCTGCGCCCTGGACGAGGCGGTCCGCAACGCCGTGGCCGTGGGCGCCAAGCCCGGCACCCTGGCCGGCCTCGACAATTTCTGCTGGCCCGATCCGGTGGAGTCGGAGAACACGCCGGACGGCCAATACAAATTGGCCCAACTTGTCCGCTCCAACCAAGCCCTATACGACTATTGCGTCGCGTACGGCCTGCCGCTCATCTCGGGCAAAGACTCGATGAAGAACGATTACGGCCGGGGGAAGGACAAGATCTCCGTCCCCCCCACCCTGCTCTTCACCGTGATCGGCAAGCTCGAAGACTGCGAGAAGGCGTTGACCATGGATGCCAAGGCCGCCGGCGACCTCGTCTATGCGCTGGGAACGACCCGGGACGAACTCGGGGCCTCGGAGTACTACCGTATCGTCGGGGTTACGGGGGCCAACGTCCCCAAAGTGGACGCGGCGGCGGCCCTCGCCCTCTATGAACGCCTGCATGCGGCCATCCAGAAGGGCCTGGTCCGTTCGGCCCATGACTGTTCGGACGGGGGCCTGTTCGTGGCCCTGGCCGAGGTCTGCATGGCCGGCCGCCTGGGCGCGCGCGTCGACCTTTCGGTCCTTCCCGTCGATGGCATGGTCTCCCCCATCGCCAAGCTCTTCTCCGAAAGCCAAAGCCGCTTCGTCGTTACCGTCCGCCCGTCCGATCAGGCCGCCTTCGAGGCCGCCCTGGCGGGTTCCGCCTTCGCCAAGCTAGGCGCCATCGCCGAAGCGCCGTCGCTGGAAATCGCCGACGGTTCCGCCCCACTCTTTTCCGCCACGCTGGACGCGATGTTCGAGCGCTGGCGCCGTCCTTTGGATTGGTAATATGAAACCCCGCGTCGCCGTCATCACCGGCTACGGGATCAACTCGGACAACGAGTTGGCCCATTGCTTCGCCCTGGCCGGGGGCGATCCCCGCCGGGTGCATATCAACGATCTCATCGCGAGCAAGCCGTCCCTCTCTGAGTTCGACCTGATCGCGATACCCGGAGGGTTCTCCTTCGGGGATCATATCGCCAGCGGCCGCGTCTTCGCGAACAAGCTGAAAGCCCATTTGGCCGAGGATCTGGCCCGGGCGGCCGACCGGAAGGTGCCCATGATCGGCATCTGCAACGGCTTCCAGGTGATGGTCAAATTGGGACTTCTCCCCGGGGACGGAGCCGGACCGGAAAGCCGCTTCGTCCAGACCGCCACCCTCACCTACAACGACTCGGGCCGCTTCGAGGATCGCTGGTGCCATCTGGCGCGCGACCGGGCTTCCAAATGCCTGTGGACCAAGGGCATCGAACGCATCTATCTGCCCATCCGGCACGGCGAAGGGAAGTTCATCCCGAGGGATGCGGAGCAATTGGCGGCCTTGGGCCGCAATGGCCAAATCAGCTTGCGGTATTGCGCCGCGGACGGATCGGCTCCTTCCGGCTATCCCGAGAATCCGAACGGCTCCATCGATCATATCGCCGGCATTTGCAGCGCGGACGGGCGCATCTTCGGGCTGATGCCGCATCCCGAGGCCCATATGCTGGCGACCAACCATCCGCAATGGCAGAAGCTGGGCCTTAAAGGCGAAGGCGAAGGGGTGCGGATTTTCCGGAACGCGGTGGAGTCGGTCCAGGGCTGAATCTTCGCGGACGCAAAAGCCGAGGAAAAAAAAGGCCGGCTGCCCTAGGGTAGCCGGCCTTTTCCTTGCGCTTGGCTCTTCGAAACGAAGCTCAACGCTCCTGGGGCAGGATCAGATTCATGCGCTTTCCGGTCGTGGAATAGGCCCGATCGGAAACTTCCAGAACGGGAATCCCGCCGCGCAATCCGAAAACGGGTTTCGCCCGGGACGCCGACTGGGTCCGGTGCGGGGCCAGGCCGGTGGTCGCGGAGCGCGGGCCCGGGGCCGGCCAGGTGAAGGTGGAAACCCCGAGGGCCTTCGACTTGGACATGATCCAGGGGACGAGGATGGGGCTGTCCCAGGCTGCATGCCAGCCGCTCCCATGGTCGCCACCGGTGATTTCCGAGTACAGGTATTTCTGGCCGGCGGCCACCGCCTTCCGCAACGAATCCACCGAGATGGCCGTCGGATTCGCCATATTGGCTCCGGAAACGAATTGCGATACGTCGATCTTGGCCGCTTCCACCGCAGATATAAGCGCCCGATCGTCCCCGACCGGAACGGTCCCGTCCGAGCCGCCATGGAAAATCCAGAACGGGGTCTTGGTCATAACGCTGACGGTATTGAGATGGTTCTCCCCGGCGCAGGGGATGGCCGCGGCGAACTTGTCCGGATAGGACATCATGATGGCTTCGGTGCCGATGCCGCCCCAAGAAAGGCCGCCGACATAGAGGCGGGTGGTGTCGATGGGATACACCTTGATCAGGGAGTCGATGACCTTGATGGCCGCTTGCGCGGGAAGGCCGGCGTAGCCCTTTTGGTCCGCCGTACCGGTGTTGAAGTACCCCCATTCGTAGGAGGAACTGGGACATTGGGGATACAGGACGAAGGCCTGGTACTTGGTCTTCACGCTGTCCAGCATCCATTGCTTGGAGAGATCTTCGCGATCGACCTGAACGCGATTGTCCGACCCGCATTCACCGATCCCGTGCATCATCATGACCAGGGGATACCGCTTCTCGGTGGAGATGCCTTTCGGAACGTATAGCCGGAAGAACATGCTTTTGCCATCCGACATCTTGATGCTGGAGGCCTGGCAGGAATCGGAAGGCGCGCTGAAAATAGGATATGCGGATAATGCGCCGACCAAGGCGGCGGCTCGGAAAATGCGGATCATTCAAACTCCATTAGCGAAAATCCACCCGGATTACGAAGGCAAAGGTAATTAGCCGACGAGGTCCCCGCTAGCGGATTTTCGGGAAGGGCCCGGTTCCGATTTCGGTTTTTTATGCCAAATACAGGTTCTTCGGCTCTTCCCTCTAATGGCAAGTCCCCCCGTTGATGTTTATGACATCGGTCGCGCATGAGAAATTCACGCCCGAACCGATGGTCAAGGATCCGGTCTGGCTGATATTGGCCTGTCGCGGGTAATCGCTATTGCTGAAATTCCCCGAGATGACCGCGCCGCTGGACAAGGTCATGGCCCCGCCGATGCTGAGATCGGCGTACGCGCTGGAATTGTTCGTAATTGATCCGCCTACCATCTTGAAGGTACCGGTGAAATCGATCACGCTGGATCCGTACGTCCTGCCGGTGATCACGAGGTTATTCGCCGTGATGTTGCTTTCGAGCATTTCCATCCCGTAACTCCACGACGTTTCCTTAGAATCCACCGTCACGTTGTTCAGGGTAAGGTTGATGTTTTCGGATCCAAGAACCTCCATTACCATCCCATCCAAGGTGATATTGAGCGCCGTGGCATCGGACGGGCCGGCGAAGAAATAGTCGGTGATACGCGTGCTGATATTATCCCGGTTGGTTTTGTCGAACGGTGTTTTGGTGGCATCGAAACCGCCGTATAGGCTCACGTTGTTATGGATCTGCAAATTGACGTTGTAGGAGCCCTTGCCCATCCAGAATTCACTGCCGGCGTAAGCAGCATTCACCGCCGCCGCCGCAAAACCGTCCGAGCTCATGGCGTTTTCCCAATCGACCCCGGTGCCGTTCAGGGCGCCGCCGACGGTTACGAAAACCGCCTTAGACCAGCGGTAAACCGTCACGCTCGCCGTGCCCACGTTCCCCGCGGCATCGGTGGACTTGGCCGAGCAGGTATTGGCCCCGTTCGCGTTGGTCAGATTGCAAGTGGTGTCCTTGGCCGCGCCGTTGTCGACGCTGTAAGAGAAGGGGACGGACGCCTTGTTGGTGACGTAATTGTTCCGCAACCCGCTGATGGTTACGGAAGGCGCGGTCTTGTCGACGACGATGGTCTTGGCAGTCGAGGAAGGCGACCAATTGCCGGCCTTGTCCTGCTCTTGCACGATCAGGGTATAACTGCCTTGCGTGGTCGTTGAGTATGACAGCGCGGTGGTCGATACCCAGGTGGTGGCGTTGTCCAAGGAATACCGGAACTGGGCAGGAGTGCGCATCCCGGCCCCACCCGTGTTGTCGCCGCCCGAGGTCCATGACCAGGTCGCGGTGCCATTGGTCGGCGAAGCCGTCGCCGTCAAGTTCGGGGGATTGGGCTGGGTGGCATCCTTGGTCACTGTTACCGTATCGCTTCCGATATTTCCGGAAGGGTTGTCGCTGGGAAGCGAAGAGACGATCAGACGGTTCGCCCCTTCGACGAGAGTGAAGGTCTTGGTCTGCGCCGCTCCTCCGGCTACGGTATAGGTTACGGTAAAGGTACCGGCGGTGGTGATCGTCAGGTTATCGCCGGGATTGGTGATGACCACGCTAGGGGCCGGCACGTTCACGTTCACCGCCACCGAGAGTGTGTGGACATTGCCCACCCGGTCCGTAGCCGTAATCAGGAGGGGATTCGCTCCGGACTTCAAGGTCAAGGCGGCGGTGGTCCAGGTTCCGGCGGTGATCGTAATCGTCCCGCTCCCGGCCTGTTGCCCGGAAACCGTCATGGCGGCTACGGCCGTGCCGGTGTCCTTGACCTGGCCGGACAAGGTGATGGTCGTGGACGAGGTGTTGACGGGACTGGTATGGCTGGTCAAGGTGATGATCGGCCCGATGGTATCGACACGCACGCTGCGCGTCGCCGAAACAGACCACAGCGAAGCGCGATCTTGCTCCTGCACGGCGAAGACGTTGGCGCCTTCGATGAGGGGCAGATTGGTCAACAAGGCAGCCGTAGTATCCTTCCAGGCGCCGCCGTTGAGGGAATAGCGGTAGTGGCCGTTCAGACCGCTGCCCGCGAGTCCATCCGATCCCGCGGTCCAGGCGAAATCGGCCTTGACGACGTTTATCTCGGTCGGGCCCGTAGTAAGGACAGGGGCCGCGGGAGGCGTTGCATCCATCAGCACGTTCAATACGGCCTCGCCGGTATTGCCGGCCTGGTCGACGGCGGTTACCGTAACCTGTACGCTACTGCCTTCGGCCAAGGGAATGGCCGCGGTGGACCAGTTGCCCGCGGTAAAGGTCGCTTTGGCCGCGGTCCCCGTGCCTACCTTGTAGTTGACCTGGGAGATGGCCACGGGACCGGAAGCGGATCCCGACAAGATGACCGAAGCGGTGCTGGCGTAGTAGATGCCCGACGCTTGCGGGGACGTAATGGTGACGACCGGAGCCGTAACGTCGTAGCGGATGGGAAGGCTGTTGGGAACGGACCAGTTCCCGGCCAAGTCGCGTTCTTCCACGTAGAGGGTATAGGTGGTGCCCGATACCGGATCGGTGGCCAGGGTATAGTTGGAGTCCCGGGTCGTGGCCGCGTCCGCGGGGAAGATGGCGTCCGCGAGGCGGAAGCGGTATTCGCCGGAGCCGCCGCCGCCCCCGCTGGTCCAGCTCCACTTGGGCTTCACGTTGGTGGGCGAGGTTCCCGATAGCGCCGGCTTTGCCGGAGGGACGGTATCCAAGGTCACGGTAATGGTCGCGGTGAATACTTTACCCGCCGAATCGCGGGCGGAGCGGCTGATGACGTTGGGCCCCACGACCAGATCCTGGCTCTTGAGCGAATCCTGGGTGATGCCATTCACGCTCCAAACGACCGGGATGTGCTTTTGGTTGCTATAGGAATTGTCCTTGGGGGAGTCGATGGAAACGGTCGAGCCGCCCACCACCCGCACGGAGAAGCTGCCCGTGGTCACGTTCCCTTCGCTGTCCCGCACGCGGAAGCGCGCGGTCACCGGACCGGACTTATCGTATTTGGCCGTTACCGGAGGCAGATCCACGCTGACGCCCGGCCACGGGCCCGAAAGCGAATCCTCCCAGACGCTGTTCCCGTCCGCATCCCATTGGAACAGGACGATCTGGCCGAACTCCTGGGCGGCCTTGACATGGAATACCGCGTTGGCGCCCGCCGAGACGACGCTATCCCCGGTGATGGTCAAACGGGGAGCGTCGACTTTGACCGAGACGGACACGGTATCGCGTTGCGTGCTGTCCGCCGCGCTCATCGCCACGATACGTGCGAAGCCCGCCAGCAGAGGCGCGATCGCTCCGGTCTGGACGTCCACCGAAACCACCGTGGGCGAAAGGCTCTTCCAGCGCACGCCTTGCGGAACGTCCGCCGGCAAAACCTTGGCCGCCAAGGTACGGCCTGGTCCGCCCAGGTAAAGCGTCACGTCCGAATCATCGGCTATCACCTTTTCCACACGCACGGGTTCTTTCACGGTAACCTTCAGCACAGCCGATTTGGTTACGTCTTCCACGGAGAAGACCGTTACGGTGAGATTGCCGGCGGCCTTGGGCGAAAGCAACCGGCCCGCGAGGGACGCCTTGGCGGAATCGCTCAGGGTGAATTGGACCTCGGGATTGGCGAGGACGGGCAGCACCTCTACCTGGAGGCTTTCCGGCGCGCCGCCGAGGAAGAGCGTCAGGGAGTCCCTGAGGAAGCGCACGGAGGTTACGGGCTGCGGTTCGCTGACCACGATCCAGCCGCTATCCATGATCTCCGGCTTTGCCTTGGAGGCCACCCACACCTTGGTCGTGCCCCGCGCGGTGCCGACGAACGCGCCGTCCGTCCTCTGGGTCGCGAGGGTCGAGTCGGCGAGCCGCCAGACGAGGTCCGGATCGGCCTGGAAGGGCTCGATCGCGACCGTGAAGCGTGCCGGGGCCCCATTCACGGCCAAATGCAGGGTGTCCCGATCCAAGATCAAACGGGTAGGCGGAACGGATCCCGAGCCCACCCGCACGGTGAAGACGATCTTTTGGGTGCTGTCCTTGTCGAGGCTCACGGTGAGACGGGTGCTCCCGTCGGAAATCCCGACCAACTGGCTCCCGTCCACCGCCGCGATGGCGGTATTCTCGGAAGCCCAACGTATCCCGGGTTCGGTAAGGGTGGCGGGATGCACCTGCACCTGCGGCAGCGGCACCCGCTCGCCTACGCCTACCTGGATATTGAACGCGGCCCCCGTCGAGAGGGTGGGATGGAGGAAGATAAGCACCTCGGTCGAATCCGTTTTGTTGGTGATTCCGTTGTAGCTTTTCTTTTCCGCGAATACGGGCCCGACCTGGCCATTCATATATCCGCTGATGAAGATATCGATGGGCCCGCCGTCCCAGCCCGGCACGATGAGCTTATTGAGATCGCCCGGCGCGGCCGGCTTCCCCTTATAGATCACCCCTAAGGATTTCCCGCTCGCATCCTTCACTTCGATGACCAAGGAATCGAAGGTGGACAGCGTATCGAAGCGTTTGGAGAAGGACAGGGAATTCTCTTCCGTGGTCTCCTGGCCCAGATGGCAGGCCAAAACCAGGAATCCCAAGGCGAAGAAGGCCAGGAATAAGCCGCGCGAGGAGGCAAATGCGGATGACATGGTATTTTTCCTCATTGGGGCTGATGATCCTGGACGACGACCTTGGGCTTTTCCTCGGCGAGGTAATACAAGGTGGCCGCGCTTGCCGCGACCGCGACGGCGGCCGCTCCCAGCCACACGTATCCGGAGCCGCTTTTCTTCGGCTCTTCCCGGGCGGCAGCCGGCTCGTGGCTTTCGGGTTCGTGCGGCCGTCCGGAAACGCGGAGCATGGCGTCGCCCGAGTCGGGCTGGGCCGAATGCTCATGCGTTTCCGCGTATTCCTCCTGGATGTTCTTGAAGATCATGTAGATCATGTCGCTCGCGTACATATCCATGATCTTGGCGGTCGGCTCGACCAAAAGGAGCCGGTGCATATAGTAACGGCCCTTCTCGCGCGTCGCGTCGCTGGCAGCGTACATTACGCCGAGATGCTTGTAGATGAAGACGCTATCGTTATGGTTGTATTGCCGCGTATCCCTGAGATTGGCCTCCAGGACGTTGATGGCCTGGTCGAACTCGCCTTCCACGTAGAGCGTATGCACGCGGGCGGAATCCAGGCGGGGACCCTTCGATTCGCTCTGGGGCGCGGGCGCCGTGGCGCGGGCGGTTTGCCTGGGCTTGGCCGCATCATGCTTGCTTCCCGATGATCCCTTCGATGCGGAGGCCTGGGCGCCGGCGGCCGCGATGAGGGCCAGGGAAACCAGAAAACCACCCAGCCTGGGCCGGAATCCCGTTGTAGAAGCGGTTTGCGCCGGATTTTCCGAACGGCGATGCGATAAGGTGCAGGGCATACGTACTTCCTATGTCTCTCTCCGCGGGACGAATGGCCTGGTCATGGGACGCTGCCCCATCCGCCAGGACCCTTAGGGCGGGTTTTGCGAACCGAAATAAAAGTAATGCATAAGAAGACAGGCAAGGATGATCGCCATCACACTCTTATGGGCCGGGATAGAAGCCCGGTGAATAGGGGAATTTGCGTGGAAGCACCACGCGAGATGGTCCTCGGCATAGGGAAGTTTGGGGGCGGAAGCTTTCGGCCCGGTTATCCGGGCCGAAAAATGATACAAGAAATAAGGCTGGGCAGACGACTTCGGGCTATGCCGATGCCCCCGCGCGGGCGCGCGGCTGCCCCAATTCCTTTTCGAAGATGCGGGTCAATTCCTCCAGGGCGCGATCGAAGCTGTCGTTGACGATGCGGTATTCGTATTTGCCGTTGCGGGCCGCGAATTCAAGTTCATTGACCGCGTTCTGCAGGCGTACCCGGATGGTCTCGGGGGAATCGGACTTGCGCGCGACGAGGCGGCGTTCCAGCTCTTCCAGGCTGGGCGGGACGATGAGGATGCCCAAGGCGTCCGGGAAGGCCTTGTCGAAGTTCACCTTCCCGTATACGTCGAGGTCGAGGATCACGCTGAGGCCCTTTTCCAGGGCCTTCAGGATGGGCGCCCGCGGCGTGCCGTAATGGTTGCCGTGCACTTCCATATGCTCGACCAGGTCGCCGTAATCGATCATCGCCTGGAACTCTTCCAGGGATTTGAAGAAATAATGCTCGCCCTCGTGCTCGCCGGGGCGCGGCTTGCGGGTGGTGGCCGAGATCGAGTAGCGCAGGCCCGGGAACCGGGACATCAAGGCGTCCTTCAAGGTACTCTTCCCCGCCCCCGAAGGCGCCGAGAAAACGATCAGGCGGCCATGCGGGTCAGCCATTGCCGTCCTTCTTCTTTTCCTTGCTCAAGCGTTCCATGAAGGGGATGTTGAGCAATAGATCGTTCTTCTTGGCTTTGGCCAAATCGGTTTGCTGCGCCTTCTCGCGCGTGATCTTCTCCTGTTCCTTGGCGCGCATCGCCAATTGCACTTCGCGATTGATGATGGCCTCGACGCGATTGAAAGCGTATTCCAGGTTGGCCACGGTGCGGATGATGATCATGTACAGGGAGAGGAGTTCCAGGGCCAGGAAGCATGCGAAAACGATTTGGACTTTCAGCCCTATTTCCATCCCCCAAGTATATGAAATCGGCCCGAAGCGGTGCAAATCCCCCTTCGCGTTTTGCGCATACGCCCCGGCAAGGCCGTCCGGGGCCGAAGCCTTCCGGGGACGCGGGGGAATTTTACCTTGTGTCCATGAACCTTTTCGCGCCCCTGGCGGAGATCATCGCCGATCCAGGCCTCTTGGAACGATGCCGGGATCTGGAGACCGGGCTAAGCGCCTTCCCTTCGGCCCTGGTCGCCTTTTCGGGCGGGGCCGACTCGGCATTGCTCGCGGCCATGGCCCGCCGCGTTCTCGGACGGGACCGGGCCAAGGCTTGCATCGCGGTAGGGCCTTCCCTGCCCGACCGGGAATTGCGCGCCGCCCGGGAATTGGCCGAAAGCCTGGATCTGGAATTGGCCGAATTCGCCGCCACCGAGGGGGACAACCCCGCCTACGCCGCCAACGGGCCGGATCGCTGCTACCATTGCAAGGCCGATCTCTTCTCGCATCTTGTCCGCATCGCCGCCGACGCCGCGTCCGCGGCGGGACCGGCCCCCGCCCTGCTGTACGGGGGTAACTTGGATGATACCTACGACTACCGGCCCGGGCGGAAGGCCGCCGCCGAAGCCGGCGCGAGGGCGCCCTTGGCCGAAGCGGGCCTGGCCAAAGCGGATGTAAGGGCCTTGTCGCGGGCCTTGGGGTTGCCCACGGCCGATAAGCCGGCCCAACCTTGTCTTAGCAGCCGCATCCCTTACGGGCAGGCCGTGACTCCGGAAAAGCTCGCGGCCGTGGAGGCGGGCGAGGAAATTCTGGCGGGCTTCGGCTTCCGGGAATTCCGCGTGCGCCATTTCGGGACCGCGGCCCGCATCGAGGTGGCCCAAGGGGAACGTGAGGGCCTGACCGCGGGTATCCGCGCGGAGTTGGCGAATCGCCTAGGCGCCTTGGGATTCGATCGCGTCGATTTCGATTCGGAAGGATTCCGCTCAGGCCGTCTCAATGAAGCCTTGGCGCCGGAAGCGCGGGGCCGCGCGGGCGGGACCGTTTCCGACCGGAGTTAATCGGAAACGGTAGCGTCCCGGGAAGAGGCCGTTCACCAAGCCGCCCGATAGACAGCCAGCATTTCTTCCCGTTTCACCGGGATGAGGTTCGAGGCATGGCAGGTGTCCTCGATGGCGTCGGCCGACAGGGGTTCCAGGTCGACCTCGGGCACCTTATGATTCCGTAACCCAAAGGTTACCCCCAGGGAAACGAACAGGGAGCGGGCCGATTCGGACAAGGATTCCTTGGCGATTCCGGCTTCGCGGAACAGCCCTTGGATGCGTTCCATCTTGGCCCGGGCAGGGGCAGCCAGGGGCCGGGCCTCCAGGAAGGCGAGGGCGTCCGGTAGCAACAGGGCATTGGCCAAGCCGTGATGGGTATTGTAGCGGGCCGAGAGCGGATGGGCCAGGGAATGGATCATCCCCAGGCCTTTCTGGAAGGCGGTGGCGCCCATGGCCGCGGCCATCTGCATCGCCCCGCGCGCCTCCAAATCGCGCCCATCGGCGTAGGCGGCCGGCAAGGCCTTGAGTATGAGGCGGATGCCTTCCAAGGCGATCCCGTCGGCCATGGGATGGAAGGCGTTGACGAAGTAGGCTTCCAGGCAGTGGGTGAAGGCATCGATGCCGGTGGCGGCGGTGATATGCGGCGGCAGGCCGGCGGTAAGCGACGGTTCGAGCACGGCGATATCGGGCATGAGCCTGGGATGGAAGAAGATGGTTTTCTTGCCGGTCGCCCTCAGGATGATGACCCCCGAACGCCCCACTTCGCTGCCCGTGCCCGCGGTGGTGGGGATGGCGTACAGCGGAGGCATGGGATTGACGATCAGCTTATCCCCGCCCTTGGCGTCATCGTATTGGGCCAAGGGGCCCGGATGGACGGCCATGAAGCGGATCACCTTGGCCGTGTCCATGGGGCTTCCGCCCCCCAGCGCGATCAAGGCATCGCATCCGCCCGCGCGGTAGGCCTCCAGTCCGTTCTCCACGTCCTCTTCGACGGGATTGGGATGGGTCCCGTCGAAAACGGCGGCGGCAACGCCCTCCTTACGTAACGCCTCGGTTACTGTTGCGGCCAAGCCCGCCTTGGCGAGGGTGGCGTCGGTGACCAGGAGGGCGTTGCGGACCTTGCCCTTGAGCCGCTGCGCGAGTGCCGCGAGCGAACCCTCGCCGTAAAGGATGGTGGTAGGATAATTGAATTGCTGCATAGGCCCCTCAGATGATCTCGAAATACCTCGCCAACTGCCAATCCGTGATCTGCCGCTCGTATTCCCGGACTTCCCACTCCCGCGAATTCGCGAAATGGTCCACGAAAGCCTCGCCGAAAAGCTCCTTGGCCTCCGCGCTCGCGCGCAGGTTGCGCAGGGAATCGCGCAGGTTGCTGGGAAGCTTCAATTCCTCCGGAAGGGAATCCTGCACTTCGTAGGCGCTGCCCTTCACGGGGGCGCCCAATTTCAGCTTGCGTTCGATGCCCAAAAGTCCCGCCCCCAGGCAAGCCGCGGCCACCAGGTAAGGGTTGCCGTCGGCGGCTCCCAAACGGAACTCGGCGCGCTGGGATTTCGGGGAACCGGGAATGACGCGCAAGGCGGTGGTGCGGTTCTCCACGCCCCAGGTCGCGCTGGTCGGGGCCCAGGCGCCTTTGACGAGGCGCGAATAGCTGTTGATGGTAGGCGCGCACAAGCATAGGAACGGCTTGAGGAACTTCTGCATCCCGGCCACGTAGCTCTCCATGAGCGGGCTCATGCCTTCCCGCCCGCCGGCCTTATGGAAGACCGGGTCCCCCGTTTTGTGGGAATACAGGCTCTGATGCATATGGCCGCTCTGGCCGGGGTAATCCAGGGACCATTTGGCCATGAAGGTGGCCACCTTCTGGCGTTTCTGGAAAAAGACCTTGGTGAAGGTCTTGAAGATGGCGGCCTTATCGGCGGCGCGCAGGGCTTCGTCCGCGGTGAGCGCGGCTTCGATGACGCCGGGGCCGGTCTCGCAATGCAATCCTTCGATGGGGCAATCCAGCGCTGCCTGGTAATCCATCAGGCCGGTGAACAAATCCGATTCCACCGAACTGCGCAGCACCGAGTAACCGAAATTGCCCGGCGTGTAAGGCTTGAGATCCTTGTAACGTTTCTCCCGGATCGTATGCGGGGTTTCGTCGAAGACGAAGAACTCGTACTCGAAACCGATCTTGGCGCCGAAGCCCATGGACTTGGCCCGATCGAGGATCCTTTGCAGCAGGCTGCGCGGGCAAAGCGGATGCCGCTTCCCGCTTCCGTCCGGATCGGTGAATTCGCCCAGGAAGAAGGGAATGCCGCCTTCGTCGGCCAGGCGGCGTTCGGTCGACAAGTCCAGGCGGAAAGGCGCGTCGGGAAAGGCGGTATGCCAGCCGGTGTACGAGACGTTGTCGTACAGCTTATCGTCCATGTCCCAGCCCAGCACGCAATCGCAAAAGCTTCCGCCCGACTTGGCCACCGAGGCGAACTTGTCCAGGGAGATGTATTTGCCCCGCATGACCCCGTCGATGTCGGTGAGGGCCAGCTTGACGCGGGTGATGCCTTCTCGCTGCCAGGCCGCGATCCTGTCGTCTACGGCCGGTGCCGAGGTTGCTTTGGCCTTGGCGGGAGTCTTGTTCATGATTCTCCTCTCGACTGGTTATCCGGCCCCGTGATGAGGCTTGGAGTCTATCCTTAGCCCTGTTCCAATATAAATCCTTCGGATCTTACGACCCGGGCCCACGCATTGCGGGATTATTGATCATCCCGAGCCACCCAAGCAACCGGGCATTTACGATTGCGGAATGCGTCATCGAGATCAGATGCCCGCCGTCCGGAATCAGGACGTCCCGGTTCTCCCGCCCGGCCGGGATCAGGCGATCCCGAAGCCCGTGGATAGAGAATATGGGAACCTCCGGCAGAGAAGGGCCGAGAAAATCAAGGCAGAGTTCCGTGATTTCCTTGAATCGCTTCGGCGGCAAGCGACGGGCCATGGCATATAAAAGATCGACATGGGAAGGATCGGCGATTCCGAAATAGCGCTTGGAGACGACCGAGGGGAGAAGGCGCATATCGAATAGGGCCGATGGAATGCAGGGGAGGATCGGTCGGAAGCAGGCCAGCGAAGGCGCGATGGACCGGGAAGAACGGCAGGATGAGATCAAAATGATTCCCGAGGGCCGAAGCTGACCGGCCAGCATCTGGGCCGCCATGCCACCGAAGGAAATCCCGATGAAAACGTCCCCGGCCCGGATTGGATTCGCCTCTTGGAGGCCCGACAAGAATTCGGGCCAGTCGCGGGAGGCCCGCACCGGCCACTCCACCCACGCCGTCTCGTATCCCGGCAGAGCATGGAAGGGACCGAGGGAAGCATCCGCTCCCAGCCCCGGGAAGAACCAGACCTTCATCCGACCCTGAAGTGGATCGCCTTCCTCCGGGTCATCGCGTAGAACCCGTACTTCGACAGCGAAGTCCCCCGCCCGCTGTCCCGCACCCCGGTCCAAGGCAAGGCCGGGTCCAGGTAATCGCAACGGTTCATGTACACCGTGCCCGTATCCGCCGAGGCCGCGAAGCGCTCCGCGCGTTCCTGGTCGCGTGTGTAAATGGCGGAAGTAAGGCCATAAGGGGAATCGTTCACTAGGCGGACCGCTTCTTCGTCGTCGCGCACGGGAACCACCGGGAGGATGGGGCCGAAGTTCTCCTCGCGCATCAGGTCCATGCGGTGATCGGCATTGGTTATGAGGGTCGGCTCGAAAAAGGTCCCCATCCCCACTTTGCGCGCGCGGCCGCCGGCGACCACTACGGCGCCTTTGGCGCGGGCGGCCTCCACCTGGCCCAGCATGGCCTCGGCCGATTTCGCCGTCGCCAAGGGGCCCATGGTGGTGGCATGCTGACGGGGGTCGCCCAACACGTAGGCCGAAGCCAGTTCGGCGCATTTGTCGAGGAAATCGCGGTAGCGATCCTTGTGCACGTATACGCGCTCGATCCCGCAGCACGACTGGCCCGCATTATACATGGCTCCGTCCACCAGGTCGGCGGCGGCCTTCTCCAGATCGGCATCGGCGGCGACGTAGGCGCCGTCCTTGCCGCCCAGTTCCAACGCGCAATCGATGAAGCGGTTGGCCACTCCCGATCGGTTCGCCAAGCTCTTTTGCACGGAAAGGCCGCCTTCCACCGAACCCGTGAATACGACGTGATCGATGTCGCAGTTCTCCATGACTTTTCCGATGGCCCCATGGCCCGATACTACGGCTTGCAATACGTTCTCGAGCGGTCCCCCGGCTCCCATGCTCCCGAAGGCCCTGGCGAAATGCTCGCCGACGGCGGGGGTGAGGCTGGAATGCTTCAGGATGACGGCGTTCCCGGCCAAGAGGGCCGCAGCCACGCCGTTCACGGCGGTCAGCAGCGGATAATTCCAAGGCGCGATGATGAGGACGACGCCGAGGGGCGCATGTTCGATGCGCCGGACGAAGCCGGCCTTTGGCGGGAGGATGTCCGGGGCCAAAGCCGATTCGGCCGCGTCCGCCAGCCATTCGGCGCGTTCGAAAAAGCCTTTCAGTTCGTTCTCCGATTGCTTGATGGGCTTTCCCATCTGCCGGGTAATGTCCATGGCGATGGCGGCGCGGTTGGCCTCGAACCATTGCAGGCCGGCGCGGAACCATTCCACGCGCTGGGCCACGGACACCTGGCGCCAGGCCGCGGCGGCCGTGCGGGCGCGATCCACGATGGCCCGGAGGCCCGGGAAATCCAACAGGGGATATTCCCCGGCCGCCTCCAAGGTGAAGGGATCGATTGGCTTCAGGATTCCCGGCGAGTTTGTCATGGCGGTCCCTTCCGATCGGGCCCCGGACGGGGCTTTCGAGCGTCATTATAAAATAACGGTCCACGGGGCCAAAAAGGTATTTTAACTACTTTTTCCCGACCTAAAGAATGAAGGAGCCAGACTCTTGGACAACGCCAAACTGAAGCGCATCGCAGACAATATCCGCATCCTCTCCGCCTCCATGCCCGAACGGGCGAAATCCGGCCATCCCGGCGGCCCCATGGGCGGCGCCGATTTCATGGCCTTGCTCTACGCCGAGTTCCTGCGTTTCGATCCGAAGGATTTGACCTGGAAGAATCGCGATCGCTTCTTCCTCGACGCGGGCCATCTTTCCTCCATGCTCTACTCCACGCTTTCCACCATCGGCGCCTACAGCATGGACGATCTGAAGAATTTCCGCCAATGGGGCAGCCCCACTCCCGGCCATCCCGAATACGAGCCGCATCGCGGAGTGGAAAACACCTCGGGACCGCTGGGCCAAGGCCACGTTATGGCCCTCGGATCCGCCATCGCCGAACGCTTCCTGCGCGCCCGCTTCGGCGATTGGATGTCGCATAAGACCGTCGCCTACATCTCCGACGGCGGCGTGGAAGAGGAAGTCTCCCAGGGCGTGGGCCGTTTGGCCGGGCACTTGGGCATGGCCGATCTCATCCTGTTCTACGATTCCAACGACGTGCAGCTTTCCCACATGACCAAGGACACCATGTCCGAGGACACCGCCAAGAAGTACGAGGCTTGGGGCTGGCGCGTGGAAACCGTCAACGGCCATGACTTCGATCAGATGCGCGCCGCCTTGAAACGGGCCTGGGCCGAGAAGGAACGTCCCACCTTCATCGTGGGCAAGACCATCATGGGCAAGGGCGCCGTGAAGGAAGATGGCACCCCGTTCGAAGGTTCCCCCAAGCTGCACGGCGTGCCGCTATCCAAATCGGGAGCCTCGTACGAAAAGACCATCGAAGTGCTGGGCGGCAATCCCGCGGAGCCCTTCAAGCTGTTCCCGGACGTCCAGGAATCCATGGCCGCCGTGCTCGCCGAGAAGTCCAAGGCCGCCGCCGACGCCAAGGCCAAGCAGGATGCCTGGGTCAAGGCCAATCCCGAATTGTCCAAGAAATGGGACTTGTTCCATTCCGGCGAGTTGCCGGCGCTGGACTTCGCCGGCATCGAGCAGAAACCCAACGACGCGACCCGCGCCGCTTCCAAGAACGTCTTGGCCTATCTGGCGAGCAAGCTCGAAAACATCATCGTGACTTCGGCCGACTTGGCCGACAGCGATTACACCGAAGGCTTCCTTAAGAAGACGAAGATCTTCACCCGGAACGATTTCTCGGGGGCCTTCCTGCAATCGGGCGTGGCCGAGCTGACCATGGCCGGCGTCATGACGGGCATCGCCATGCATGGCGGCTGTTTCGTGGCGGGCGGCACCTTCTTCGCCTTCAGCGATTTCCAGAAACCGGCCATCCGCCTGGCGGCCATCCAGGGAATCCATACCATCTATATCTGGACCCATGACGCCTTCCGCGTCGGCGAAGACGGGCCCACCCATCAGCCCATCGAGCAGGAGCTGCAGATCCGCCTGCTGGAGAAAATGAAGAACCTGGAAGGGCATCGCAGCGTCCTGATCCTAAGGCCTTGCGACGGCGCCGAAACCACGGTGGCCTGGAAGATGGCCCTCGAGGCAAAGATTCCGGTCGGCCTCATCCTTACCCGCCAGCCGGTCAACGACATCCCGGCCAAGAGCGGAGCCAACCGCTTCCAGGAAGCCTTGGCGGGCGCGTCCAAAGGCGCCTATATCGTAAAGGACGCGGGCGGCAAGCCGGATCTGGTGCTGGTCGCCAACGGTTCGGAAGTCTCCCTGCTGATGGAAGGCGCCGAGCTTTTGGCCAAGCAGAAGGGCCTCAAGGTGCAGGTGGTTTCGGCCATCTCCGAAGGCCTGTTCAAGGAACAATCGCCCCAATACCGGGAGACGGTGCTGCCCATGACCGCGCCCACCTTGGGTTGGACCGCCGGGCTGCCCGCCAACCTGCAAGGCCTGGTCGGGCCCTTGGGCCAGGTTTACGGCATGGAGCGTTTCGGCGCTTCGGCCCCGTTCAAGGTCCTGGACGAGAAGTTCGGTTATACCGCGGCCAACGTGGTGGCGGTGGCCGAGAAGTATCTCTCGGAATATAAGGACGTCTTGCGCAGACTGGTAACCGTCGCCGGTTAAGACGCAGCGGCATCGACGATAAGCGGAGGCCGGGGCATCAGCCCCGGCTTTTTTCGTTTAGAAATACCTGGAGGATGTCATGCGCTCTAGGGCCCGAAGAAGCCCTTCACCGAAACCCCCACAGTATCGGTGATGGCCGCGTTATCGTCGGAAATGATGAACACGTTGACGTCCCCGCGCGAAACCGGATGGATGGAAGACCCGTTCACGCTGGCGATGGTCGGATCCTCGGAGACCATATGCCAATTCTTGTTGGACGCGTCCGAAGGGGAAATCGAGACCGGTACCTGATAATCCGGATCGCCGAACCGGAAGCTGATGTCCGCCCCGCCATCGATGCCGGTCACGGGATTGGTCACCGTAACCGTGAAGGTACCCGTCTTCCCGTCATCGGCCGATGTCACCGTCAATACGACGGATCCCGCGCCTACGGCATGTACCCGATTGGCGACCACGGTCGCGATGCCGCTGCTGCCTCCGCTCAGGGTATAACCCTTATTGCTGGCATTGCCCGGGTTCCAGGTAATCACCGGATCCCTATCCGCGTCGCCTCGGCGCATGGCCAGGTTGGCTGCCGAGACAGAAACCACCGGTTGGACCAAGGTGACGGCGAAGGTAGCCGTCTTGCCGCCGTCCCCGGAGGTGACCGTGGCGTTCGCGGTCCCGGGAGCGACGCCATGGAGTTTATTCGAAACGATGGTGAGCAAAGCGGTATTCGTCGAGGCCAAGGTATAAGACTTGTTCGTCGCATTGGCGGGAGTCCAGGCGAGGATCGGATCCTTGTCCCCTTCCCCTATCCGCAAGCTCAGGTCCGAGGCCGAAACGGAAGCCACCGGTATCGTCACGGTTACCGTAAAGGTCGCCGTCTTGGTGGTATCGTAGACGCTTTTCGCGGTGAAGGTGGCCGTGCCTCCGCCCACCGCGTGGAGCTTGTTGCCGCCCGCCACCGTCGCCACCGAGGTGTTGCCGCTGGCCAAGGTGAAAGCCTTATCGCTGGCATCGCTTGGATTCACGCTGATTGGCGCGGCCGTATCCGCTCCACCCACCTTCATGTTGACGTTGGCGAGGGTCGCGGTCAGGCTGGAGACCGGCCGGATCACGGTGACCGTGAAGGTATCCTTCACCGCCGGGTTGTCCAGCGAGATCACCGTGATGCGGGCGCTGCCTGGGGCTAGTTCCTTCAGCGCCCACCCATTCATGATCGAGACGATGGAGGAGGGCGCGGGGGTTGCGCCGGGATTGGTATAGGCCAGGGACCAGTTCTTATTGCTGGCGTTGGAGGGAAGCCAATTGAAGAGGGAGTAGGGATTGTACCAACTGGTATCCGTGGTTTTCATGCTGACGTCGCCGGCGATCACCTGGGTTACGGGCACCTGGACGGTCACCGCGAATGTGTCTGCCTTGCCGGAGCCGTCCAAAGCCCGGACGATCACCGAGGTCTTCCCGCCCGCCACCCCGTGGTAGGCGGTCCCGCTCGCGGCGATTTTCACCAAGGTCGTATCGTTCGATTTCAGCGAGAAGGACTTGTCGTTGGCGTCGGGAGGATCCCAGGTCAGGTTGCCCGCCACCGACTTGTCTCCCGCGCCTATGCGCAAGGTATCGTCCTTGGCGGATACCGAACGGACCTTGGCCACCACGGTCACCGTGCAAATCACCGCGGCCGAGGTATTGTCGGTGGGGGTCACGGTAAGAGGGGCTTTTCCCGACTTGAGCCCGCTGACCTTGTTCTCCGAGACGGAGATGACGCCCCCGGCTTGGGGCGCGCTGACGACATACCGCTTATCCGTCGCGTTGGTCGGATAGAAGGTGATGTTCGGTAGCACGGGCGCATCGCCCAGGATCACCTGGAAATTGGGTACGCTAATCCCATTGACCCGGACCGGCACCGCATTCACCGTAACCGGGAAAACCGTAGACGGGCCGCTATTGGGACGCAGCGTCACCGATGTCGCTCCCACTGATTTTCCATGCACCACCGGCACGCTTCCCGTCGTCAGGATGGAAGCGATATTGCTGTCCAGGGAAACCAAGGTATATCCGAGATCGGTCGCGTTGGCGGGGGTCCAACGGATGGCAGGAACTCCATTGGCGCCGACGTAAATGGAAAGCGTATCCACCGTGACCTGCTGAACGGGGACATAGGGCGCATACACGGCAACCTTGAAATCGGCCGTATGCCCGCCATCCGCCGACGTAAGGGTCAGGTTGGCGGTCCCCGCCTTGACTCCGCGTACCGACTCGCCCGTAATCGCGACCATGGCGGTATCGGGCGTAGAAAGCGAGAAGGAAAGATTTCCGGCATTGGGCGGGAACCAAGTGGGACTGACGCGGCGCGTTTCGCCCACCGGCAGGGAGAACGCGGCCACCCGGACCGAATCCACGTGCAAGCTGGAATCGGGCCGGCCTACGGTAACCTTAAAAGCCGCAGAGAACCCGCCGTCCTGGGTGGTCACCGTGAAATCGGCGGTGCCCATGCCTACGGGCGAGATCAAGCCCCCCGAAGGCACGGCCACCCCGGAGTCGCTGGTGGTAAGATCGTATTCGCGATCGGATGCATCCGAAGGCGACCAGGTAAGCAACGGCGGTTGCGGATCCCGGCCTAAGGGCAGATTCATATCCTGCGCGGATATGCCGGTAACGGGTATGGAACGCGCGGCCACCGTAACCGAGAACTCCGCGGTCAAGCGGCCATCGGCCGAGAGGGCCAGCATCTGGGCGACCCCGGGGAGCTTGGGGATGACTTGCAGGCTATCCGCGCTCAACTCCACCACCGAGGTCGTTTCCACCGTCGCCAACCGGTAGCCTTGATCGGCGATATCGGCCGGGGTCCACACGAGATGGGGAGCGGCGCCATTGCCGCCGCGGACCAGGAACATGGGATCGACGGAGAGGGCCAGGGCTTTCGCATGGTCGATCACCTTTACGGTAAAGGAAGCCGTGCGGCCGCCATCCCGGGCATACAGGACCATGCGGGTCGTGCCTACCGAGACGCCGCGCACCGACTGCCCCACGACGGAGGCCACCGCGGGTTGATCCGAGACCAGCGAATAATCCTTATAAGTGGCATCGGCCGGATACCAGGACGCATGCGGGACGGTATCCCGTCCCACCGCCACTTCGATGTCCGAAACCCCCACCGAATCAACGCGCTTGCCCTGCGAGGCAACCGTTGCGATGAACGAGGTACTCAAGAGCTTCAGGCCCGGAACCACCACGTCGATCTGCGCGCTACCCGCCGCCGCCGCCAACAACTTCCCATTCCTCACCCGCACTATCGACGAATCGGAACTCGATAACCCGTAACCCCGCAATGCCGCGTCGGCCGGGGACCACTCCAAATCGGGCGCCCGCGCCGAATCCCCCATCCATAGGAGCAGGTTCCGGGCCGCCAGGGCATAGCGGTCGGCGGGAATGGCTCCCAGGATTTTGGCGTTCTCGAGGCATTGCTTGGGCGGCAGCTTGCAATCCGGCAGATATTTCTCGACGCTATCGGCGATCCCGTTCCCATCGGCATCGCGGGTCCAATCGTCGCCGGCATAGTCGGGGGATCCCGGCAGATACGGGCTTTCGTATTGCCGATCCAAACGGCACGCGAACAATGCCAACAGCACCGCCGGCGCCGTCCACGCCGCCCGCGTCCATCCCATCGCTTTCCTCGTTCGCTCCGCCATTTTCTTTCCCCGCCCCGTCCGCTTGCGAACGGCCCGCCGCCTCAGAACGAAAGCACTACCAATCCACCCGCGCCCGCCACCCCGACGCCTCCCAGGATCGCCCACGTGAAGGCGCTCCGATCGCTGCCCTTGACCCGCGCCTGCCACGATTCCACCGCCTCGCGCGAGCGGGCATCCTGGAAGCGCGCGTAGGCATGGTCGGCATCCTTGTTCGCCGAGTACGAGAGATAGCCGCAAACCGCCCCGAAGGCGAGGCTCGCCGCGGCCCCGGCCCAAGTCCAACGCTTCCGGCCCGGGCTAAGCGATCCCGCTTCTTCCGCTCCCGGCAATTGCAGCAGGCTGGAGAAAAAGCTTTCCTCGAATCGCAGCAGCTTGCGGAAATCCTGGGTGGATTGCGAGGGACGCTCCCGCACCTTCTGGCGCGCGACTACGTCGTAAAGGGCCAATCGCAATTGCATCCCGCCGTCCTTGGTCGCCAAAAGGCGCGAATAAACGAGATGGGAAATCCCCATCTTGATCCCGAGCTGGTTGATGGCCGAATCGTTAGGGATGAAGGCGGCCTTATCGACGCCCAGCGCGGTCAGCAGCTCGTCCTGCTCCTTCTTCCCCATGATGTCGTAGTTGCGGGAGGAATAGAGATGGGTAGCCACGCGTTCGGCCATCACCCGCGCGGGCGTCGACCCCGCCGCGCTCAGATCGAGGACGGTCATTTGGCCCAGCTTTTCCCGGCGCCCGGTCTTTACCTTGTCCGGTCCCAGCCAATCCGCCATTTGGGCCAACGCCGATTCCATGGCCGCCCCCGGGGCTCCCAATTGGCGTTTGCTCACCTCCCCGACCTTCGACCAGACGGTTTGCGAGGTGGGAACGTGGACCAGGTTCAAGGTATACGCGTACATGTCGTCGAGGCTGGTGAGGGACCAGAAAACCACGAACTCCGCCGACAGAACGTTACCCGCATCGAAAGCGCATTGGAACTCATGGCAAGGGACCCGGGCGTCCATGCCGTAATCTTTCATCTTCGTGATCATCGTATCGCGGGTAATCACCTTCCAGCCGGAGTTCCCCGCGAAGCCCCGCCGAAGGAAATCGCCCCAATCCGGATCGGCCTTCATGATGTGCAGGTCGATCGGATCGAGCACCGCCAACACCCGCTTTTCAGGTTCGCCCGCCCGATTCGCCGCCTCCGAAAAGGCGCCGCAAGGGGACGCGGATAAGCAATGGAGTAACATCCCCATGCCGATGCCGGAGACGGCGGACCTTCGCATATTGGGGATTTTAAGGGAGGATCAGCGGTCTTTCAAGAACTCCCTCTCCCGCCGCCCTCTGGGTTCGGCGCCGATGTGGGTTCTTTGAAGCCGGATCCGCGGAATCAAAACGGGTGAACGCCCCGAATCGACCGCATTAAAAAGGGCCGGACGAGGGGCCGGCCCGAAACGGAAGGATGAGTAAGGTCCCGATAGACGGAGCTACGGGGACCGCGGTCGCTGATCGGCCATGTCGGCCGGAAAAGCTTACCAGCGATTGCGTTGGCCGCCGCCGCCGCCGCCGCCACCGCCATAGCCGCCGCCGTTGCCGCGGGGTCCGCCGTTGCCACGGGGGCCGCCACCGCCACCACCGCCGAAACCGCCGCCGCCGCCGGCTCCACCGGGTACGCGGGGACGCGCTTCATTAACGGAGATGGGACGACCCTGGAGGGGGACGCCGTTCATTCCCTGGATGGCTTTGAGGGCTTCGTTGTTGTCGGCCATTTCCACGAAAGCGAATCCGCGCGGATTCCCGGTTTCCCGGTCGATGATGATCTTAGCGGAAGTGACGCGCCCGAACTGGCCGAAGGCCTGCGTAAGCTCGTCCTGGGTTACGCTGAAAGCGAGGTTTCCAACGTAAATATTCATATGTCTCCTTGGAATCGAATAATCGAATGGATTGGGTTGGGATGATGGAACGAAGGAGTATCAGGGTCCTCGGAGACTCATTGTGCAGCAGTCAAGCGGGGGATTGGATAACACCATCTTTTCCTCGAGCCTCCCCGCGGAAGCCAATTAAGGCTCGGCAGGGTACACTCGTCCTCATAAAATACACATGTCCCGGCGGTCTTGCAAGAGTAAAATCGCTCTCCCATCCTTTTTCGCGGAGCCCTGCCCGCAGGCGGCAGCCGATGCCCAGGTTCACCACTCAGATTCCGGTCAAAGCTATTATTCCCCAACTTGATCCGGAGCTTCGATGACGCAGAAACGCGCCTTACCTTCCCGTCTCGTTTCCGCGCGCCCGCGCGAGAGCTTCGGGGAGGCCTACTATACCCGCTTCTATCGCGATCCCGCCACCCGGGTAAGGGGAAGCGGACTCCAGGCCCGCTTGGCGGGGTTCGTGTTCGGATACCTTTCCCACTTGGGGCTTCCCGTTCGCCGCGTACTGGATTTGGGATGCGGCCTGGGGCATTGGCGTACCTCGCTGGCCCAGAGGCATCCGCGCGCGACCTATACCGGCGTCGAGTTCAGCCCGTACCTGTGCGCCCGCTTCGGATGGGATGAAGGTTCGGCGGCCGATTACGTCGGTCGCGGCCAGTACGACCTCATCATCTGCCAAAGCGTGTTGCAATACCTTCCCGACGAAGGCGTAAGGGCGGCGGCGGCCAACATGTCGCGGCTCTGCCGCGGCGCGGTCTACCTGGAGATCATCACCGCCGAGGACTGGCGGGAGCACGTGGATCAACGCGTGACGGACGGGAAGGTGCATCTGCGGCCGGCGCAGTGGTACCACAAGGCGCTCGGAAAGCATTTCCGCAGCGCCGGCGGTGGGCTTTTCCTGCCGAAGGATTCCCCCGCGGTGCTTTACGAATTGGAGAAGGGCCGGATCTGAAAATGGGAAGGAGAACCTTCCCTGTTCCGGATCATTCCACCCGGTAAATTTCCGCGCCCGCCTTCACGAATTCCTTCGACTTCTCCGCCATCCCCTGTTCCAGCGCCGCCTTTTCGTCCATGCCTTCCTTGGCCGCATAGGCGCGTACGTCGTCGGTGATTTTCATGGAGCAGAAATTGGGGCCGCACATGGAGCAGAAATGCGCCAGCTTGGCGCCTTCGGCGGGCAGGGTTTCGTCGTGGAATTTGCGCGCCGTGTCCGGATCGAGGGACAAATTAAATTGGTCGCTCCAACGGAACTCGAAGCGCGCCCGGGAAAGCGCGTTGTCGCGGTATTGCGCGGCGGGATGCCCTTTCGCGAGATCCGCCGCATGCGCCGCCAGCTTATAGGTGATGACGCCCACCTTCACGTCCTCGCGATCGGGAAGGCCCAGGTGCTCCTTGGGCGTCACGTAGCAAAGCATGGCGCATCCGTACCAGCCGATCATGGCAGCGCCGATGCCGCTGGTGATGTGGTCGTAGCCGGGCGCGATGTCGGTGGTGAGCGGCCCCAAGGTATAGAAGGGCGCCTCGTGGCACCATTCCAATTGCTTTTCCATGTTCTCCTTGATCATGTGCATGGGCACGTGGCCGGGGCCCTCGTTCATGACCTGCACGCCCATGTCCCAAGCGATCTCGGTCAATTCACCCTGGGTTTTCAGCTCGGCGAATTGGGCCTCATCGTTGGCGTCGTAAATGGATCCCGGCCGCAGGCCGTCCCCGATCGAGAAGGACACATCGTACGCCCGCATGATGTCGCAGATGTCGCGCCAATGGGTGTAGAGGAAATTCTCCTTGTGGTGGGCCAGGCACCATTTGGCCATGATGCTGCCGCCGCGGGAAACGATCCCCGTCATGCGTTTGGCCGTGAGCGGAACGTAGCGGAGCAGCACGCCCGCGTGTACGGTGAAATAATCAACGCCCTGCTCCGCCTGTTCGATGAGGGTGTCGCGGTAAAGCTCCCAGGTCAAATCCTCGGCCTTGCCGTTCACCTTCTCCAAGGCCTGGTAGATGGGGACCGTGCCGATGGGGACGGGGGAATTGCGCAGGATCCATTCCCGCGTCTCGTGGATGTTCTTGCCGGTGGAAAGATCCATCACGGTATCGGCGCCCCAGCGCGTGGCCCAGACCATCTTCTCCACTTCCTCTTCGATGGAACTGGCGATGGCCGAGTTGCCGATGTTGGCGTTGATCTTGACCAGGAAATTACGGCCGATGATCATCGGCTCGAGCTCCGGATGGTTGATATTGGCCGGGATGATGGCGCGCCCGCGGGCCACCTCGTCGCGCACGAATTCGGGAGTGATGATCTTGGGCACGCCGGCGCCGAAGGCTTGGCCCGGATGCTGCCTGGCGAGGGCTTCCTCGCGGATTTCGGCCTGCAGGTTCTCGCGGATGGCGATGTATTCCATTTCCGGGGTGATGATGCCGCGGCGCGCGTACTCGAGCTGGGTAACGGCGACGCTACCACCCAAGGGCGAGCGCTTGGCCCGCAGGGGCTTGCGCCCATGGGCGAAGCGCAGGGCGTCGAGGGAAGGATCGGAGGCGCGGCGGCGGCCGTACTCCGAGGTCTGGTCCGGAAGCTCCTCCACGTCGCCGCGGTCGAGGATCCATTGCCGGCGCAAAGGCGTAAGCCCCATGCGCACGTCGATCTCCGCGGCAGGATCGGTATACGGGCCGGAAGTGTCGTAGACGACGACCGGCTCGTTGGGCCGGTCCAAGGTCTTGTCGAAATGCGACCGCGTATTGGCGAGGGCGATTTCCCGCATCGCCACCGAGACGGTCGGATGTAATTTGCCCGGGCGATGGACTTTCCGCGAACCGGGGAACGGATCACGCGTAATGGCCTGATCGCTTACGACATCGGGAACGGACTGGGGAGAGGGTTTGCGTATCATGTTTTCCTTCCTACGCCGGCATGACCCGGATCAGGTTCGAGGGTTTCCCATCCGCATAAAGCCGCGGAGTGACTGGGATCTCAGGCCCTGAACGGGCCGCCCCTGGTTGCCGGGACAATATAGCTAGCGGCGCCTGGGGGTGTCAGGCAGGACTTGGCATTTCCCGGGGAATTAACAATATTAAGCCGCGCCGTTCCCGGCCTAGGCCGCTTGAATGCGCCCATGCGGGGCTTTAGCTCAGTTGGTAGAGCGCTTCGTTCGAAATGAAGAGGTCAGGAGTTCGACTCTCCTAAGCTCCACGGAAAGCCCTCCTGTAACGGAGGGCTTTTCTTTTGCTCCCACCGGGAAAGGGCGAAAACCATTTGCCGGGAAGATTTATGCCGGAAATAACCTCCGCCTCGATTCGATCTAAGGCTAAGGAATTCCCTTCCAGGACGTCCGGCCCGGAAGGGAGTCCCTTGGGGAAAGCGTTGGCGGCCGAGGCCATCGGTACGGCCCTGTTGCTAGCCACCGTGATCGGATCCGGGATCATGGGCGAACGATTGGCCCAAGGCAATACCGCCATCGCCTTGCTCGCGAACGCGATTGCCACCGGCGCTGGATTGATCGCCTTGATCCTCGCTTTCGGTCCCCTCTCGGGCGCCCATTTCAATCCGGTCGTTACGCTTAGCGAAGCCTTAACGGGAGGCCTGCCTTGGCGGAAAGCGCCGGGGTACGTTTTCGCCCAAGTCGTCGGCGCCTTCGCGGGAACCGCCGCGGCGAATCTCATGTTCGATCTGCCGGTATACTCCGCATCGCATCATGCCAGGCACGGCGCCGGCCAATTGTTAAGCGAGGCAATCGCGACCTTCGGTCTCTTGGCCGTAATCAAGGGATGTTCCCGGAGCCGCCCGGCGATGACGCCGTTCGCGGTCGGCGCGTACATCACCGCAGCCTATTGGTTCACGGCCTCGACTTCATTCGCCAATCCGGCCGTCACTTGGGCGCGCTCGGCGAGCGATACCTTCGCCGGGATCCGCGCTATCGATGTACCTGGATTCGTGATCGCTCAGGCGCTCGGCGCTTTGGCGGCAACGCTCCTATTCAACTGGTTATTACCGCGCAATGACACCACCGATAGAGATACGGGAAAGGCAACGCATGTCTGAAGCCAAGAAACCGGAGCCCAAGAAGCGCCTGCTTTTCGTCTGCATCGAGAACTCCAACCGCAGCCAGATGTCCCAGGCCTTCGCCAATATCCTGGGCGGCGACGCGGTGGAAACCTACAGCGCGGGCTCGCGGCCCTCCGGTATCGTCAACCCCAAAGCGATCGCCTCCATGGCCGAGATCGGTTACGATCTTTCCAAGCATGGATCCAAATCCCTCGACGACATCCCCAACGTGGAGTACGATGCCGTGGTAACGATGGGATGCGGTGATGCCTGCCCGTTCGTCCGCGCCAAGCATCGCATCGATTGGCAAATCCCCGATCCCAAGCATCTCCCGCCGGATGAATTCCGCGCCATCCGGGATCTGATCCGGACCAAAATCTCGGAATTGCTCAAGATCATCTAAGCGTTCTTATCGGGACCCCCGCCCTTTTCACGGATGGGAGTTAAATCGTATGAATACGATGTTGATTTTCCATCGTATTTGTACGATATTGATTCCATGGCCATGAGCAAAAAAGAAGAGTTCTCGAAGAAGGACCAATTAGTCGCCGAATTCGCGAAGGTATTCTCCCATCCCGCCCGGGTCGCCATCCTCAGGACGCTGGCCCGTAAAGGCACCTGTATTTGCGGGGATTTGGTAGAGGTACTGCCCCTGGCGCAATCCACCGTCTCCCAGCATTTGCGGGAACTCAAGGACGCAGGCGTGATCATTGGCGAGATCGATGGTACCAAATCCTGCTACTGCATTGATCGGAGCGCGTTGAAACAAGCGTGGGAGGCTTTCGGGGAGATCTTCCGGGAACTGGAACGGAATTACGCCAAGAACTGCTGCTAAAGGAGTGACCTATATGAAGATTTTCGGGATCGATATCGGAGAGAAGAAAAGCCAGGCATCGGGAGCGTGTTGCGGACCGGATTACTGTTCGGAACCGGCCTCCGGGGCGGCTGACGCGGAAGCGGTGGCCGCCGTTTTACCGGGCGCGGAAATGGCGGATATCGGGACAGCGCGATCCGCCGCCATGGTCGGGCAGAGCCCCGACGACATCAAAGCCATGGTCAAAGAGAAATACGGCGCCCTGGCCGCGGCCGATGAACCGGGATCCTCTCACCGAATCGGCGGACATCCAGCCCGGGAATACCGTTTTGGATCTGGGATCGGGCGCGGGGAACGACGCCTTCGTGGCGCGAAAATTGGTCGGCGATCACGGCCGCGTGATCGGCGTAGACATGACGGAGGCCATGGTCGAGAAGGCCGAGAAGAATCGGGCGAAATTGGGACATGCCAATGTCGAGTTCCGCCTGGGCGAAATCGAAGCGCTTCCCGTCGAAAGCGATTCCGTGGACGTGGTCATCAGCAATTGCGTCCTGAACCTGGTCCCGGACAAGGCCAAGGCTTATGCGGAGGTGCATCGCGTCCTCAAGCCCGGTGGACATTTCTCAATCTCGGACATCGTACTCTCAGGCCCCCTTCCCGAGCGCATGAAAACGGTGGCGGCTTTGTATGCCGGTTGCGTGGCGGGCGCCATGGTCAAAAGCGAATACCTGTTCGCGGTCCTGGGGGCAGGGTTCAAGGACATCCGCATCGACAAGGAGCGGGAACTCGCGATTCCCGATGCGGTGCTGGCCGAGCACTTGAGCCCGGAGGAGATCCGCATCCTTCGTCTCTCGGGCGCCAAAATCCTCAGCATCACTTTGCGGGCCTCGAAGGGGTGAGTTCATCGGGAATTGAAAAGGAAAACCCTCCTGTGCGGAGGGCCTTTTTTCTCGGGATCATCGAGGGATCGATGATTGATGTAGGAAGCGAAGCTTAGGCGGTGAGGTCGATGTTTCCCCCTTTGGATTCGGAATCCCCTCTCGCCGTATCCTTGGCTACGGCTGCCGCTCCTTTGTCATCGCCGTCATGATCGCCTTCTTTTTCCACCGGCTTCCCGGCAGCCTTGGCATTCATGGGGACGGAAACCGGCGAGGATCCTGAGACGCTGGCTATGTTCATATTCCTACTCTCTTCCTTGAGCGATTTTGACTCGTTACTTGAACAACCGCTTTAAGTATCCGGGTAGGAAAGACTTTCTCCGGGATTATTCCGGCTCAGGATTGCATGCACGACTCAAAGGATCCCTCTGTAATCCCAAAAGACTTGATGGGATCAGGGCGGACTTCCTTGAGGAGCGAACGGCTTACAAGAAATCGAGCAAGGACATGGAAGGATTGCCGGTTTGGGAGGGATTCTGGGAATCGGTGGCGAAGGGATTCTGGAAGCCGGTGGCGCCCGTACCGGATCCGCTACCGCCTTGATTCGCGTTGCCCGGACCCGAGAGAAAATCAAGCAAGCTATTGCCCGAGCCGTTCCCGCTACCGCTTTGATCCGTTCCATCCATGGCGCTCAAGAACGCATCCAGCACGTTCGGCATCTCGAACTTCCCCAAGGCTCCGGTATGCGAAGCCAGGAAATCCTTCGCTGCGGGGCTCAGGTTCAGGGAATCGGCCGTGGGGATCTTCGCCGTCCCCTTATCCGTTTGGCTGGAATCCTTCGCCGATGCGCCTGCGCCGCTTGCGGAATCCTTTCCTGCGTCCTTGGCCGGATCCTTGATCGCGGCCTTGGTATCGATGCCGAAGTTGGCGCCGTATTTCTGGATGATTGATTGCAGCGATAAGATGGACATGCCGTCCCTCCGGTTCCGGGAATCATGGGGATTCCCTCACTCCGTATATCGGAGGCGGATTGGGATTACTTGAGTTTAAAGGGGATCTTAAAGCGGAACTTCGCGCGGCTTGGAGCCTAAATCCACCCGGATATCCTGGGCCCATGCCACCCAATCCGATTGGGCCGGCCGCCGCAGGATAAGGCTGCCAACGGCTTCCAAGAGTTGGGAAACGCTGAAAGGCTTGGGCAGAAAGCTCCAACCCAATTCCCGGTGATCCGCGCCGGCCGGGAGGGGGGATGCGGACATCAGCAGGACATTGGTTTCCGGACGCAGGGTACCGAAACAGGCCGCCAATTCCAAGCCGTTCTCGAACAAGCGCATACGCACATCGGTCAGGAGCACGTCTATGGTGCCGGCATAAGCGGCGCCGGCATGCAAGGCTTCCACGCTATTGGTCGCCGTCAGGACCTTATATCCGGCCGTCTCCAGCACTTTGCGGGCGAAGGTGAGCATCATTGCCTCATCCTCCACCACTAATACTACCGGCGACCGACCCGATTCCATCCCGGGAAACCTCATGCTAAAACCTACCCTTAGAGTCTTGCTCTACCGCCCACCAATTGCAACCCCCATGCCAGGATTAAAGTCCTGCTATTTGTTGTATTTCACTGCCAGAGGGTCAGCCTGTCGCTAAAAATGTCGCACCTCCTGCCATTTTGAATTCAAGTTTTGCCAAAAGGTCAAATTCCGTAAAGGTCCGGATGTCTGCGTACCCAAGCCTTATGGGCCTCTACGAGCCCGATCCCGCAGGCGGCCATCCCCAGCAAACGCAACCAGGTCATGCCATCGAGGGGAGCGGTGCCCAACAGATGGCGTAAGGGCGGGACGTAAAGAGCGCATAGATGAGCGAGGGTGGCCAGCGCGGTTCCTCCCAGTAAGAGTGGATTCCGCCAAGGAGGCGTGCGGAAGATGGATTTGGTTTCCGACTGATAGTTCCCGATCCCGAGGTTCTCGAACAGCACCATGAACAGGAGGAGCATGTTGCGGGCCGCGATTTCATCCTGGCCGCGATGGTGGGTCGAGATGAACAGGTACAATCCAAGGACGGACATCGATCCCCCCGCCACCAACACGCGTTCCACCATGAGGCGGTTGAAAAGGGGCTCGGAAGGGCGCCGCGGCTTGGCGCGCAGTTCATCCCCTTCCCCCGGCTCGAAGGCGAGGGCCACGTCTTGGATTCCGTTGGTGACGAGATTCAACCAAAGCAATTGCAGAGGCAAGAGCGGCAAGGGATCGCCCATCAACACCGCCAAGGTGCAGATGACGACTTCGGCCAAGGCGGTGGCGACCTGCATGGCCACCACGTTGCGGATGTTCTTGTAGGCGATGCGGCCCTCTTCGATGCCGGCCACCACGGTCGCGAAATTATCGTCGGCCAGCACCAATTCCGCGGCGTCCCGCGCCACGTCGGTCCCGTCCTTGCCCATGGCCACGCCGATATGGGCCGCCTTCAGGGCCGGCGCGTCGTTCACGCCGTCCCCGGTGACCGCCACGAAATGACCCAGGGCCGTCGCGGCTTGGACGAGTTTCAACTTCTGATCGGGCGAGACACGCGCGAAGACGCGGGCCGTGCGGACCGTCTCCGGCCAGTCCTTGGGATCGAGCTTGTCCAGATCCGCGCCGGTGACGACCTGATCCCGGCGCTCGGCCAAGCCCAAGTCCCGGGCGATGGCGAGGGCGGTCAAGGGATGGTCCCCGGTTACCATGCGAACTTCCACCCCGGCCAGGCCGCAATCGGCAACCGCTTGGCGCACGCCCGGCCGCAGGGGATCGATCATGCCGGTGAACCCGAGGAAGGCCAAACCGGAGGGCGAGGGTTCGGAAGATCTTGCTTGCGCTATCGGGCGAGAAGCATTTTCCGGCGAATCCGATCCTGCGGGACCGGATGCGAAAGCCAGTACGCGGAAGCCGCTCGCCGTCATCGCTTCCATGACGGCGGCATGGGCCGGCGTGGCATCGCGGCACATGGCCAGGATCCGCTCCGGCGCGCCCTTGACGTAGACACGTCGTCCCTCGGGGCCATCGCAATAGGCCGCGGCGAAACGCCGTTCGGATTCGAAAGGGATAATCGCCGCGATGGGATGCGCCTGCGCCAGATCCTCCGGGATCCAGCCGAGTTTACGGGCCAGGGAAAGCAAGGCGACATCGGTGGAATCCCCCCTCCATCGCCAGCCTCGCCCTTCGGGCTGCAAATCGCCTTCATTGCAAAGGACCGCCGCCAAGGCCAATTCCGCGACGAGCGGATCGCGCGTAGCCAACGGCGCGCCCTCCGACATCACCGCGCCCACGGGCGCATAGCCTTCCCCGCCCACGCTCAAGCGCCCGCCGCCGGGCAGGGCGATTTCCTTAACGGTCAATTCGTTGCAGGTCAGCGTCCCCGTCTTGTCGCTGGCGATGAGGGTGCAACTGCCCAAGCCTTCGACCGCGGGCAGGCGGCGCACGATGACCCCTCGCCGCGACATGCGCGAGACGGCGACGGAGAGGGCCACCGCCAGCGCGGCCGGGAGGCCTTCGGGTATGGCCGAGACCGCCAGGGCCACGGCGAAGAAGAACATATCCAAGGGCGCGCGATGTCCCAGGAAAATCCCGGCCGCCCCGGCCCCCACGCATACGATCCCGATCACGATGGTCAGCCAGGTCCCGAAGCTTTCCATGCGCACGATCAAAGGCGGCGGCGTATCCGGCGCCGAGTCCAGGCTGTCCGCCAGTTTGCCGATCTCGGTGCGGAGCCCCGTCCCCACGGCCACCCCGCGTCCCCGGCCGCGACGCGCCACCGAGCCTGCGTAAACCATGTCCAGGCGTTCGGCGACGGAGGCCGAGGCCGCGCCGCTCCAGGCCGCATCCTTCGCCACCGCCGTGGATTCCCCGGTCAGCAACGATTCATCGACTTCGAACCCGGTCGTTTCCAAAAGCCGGATGTCGGCGGGAATCCTCTCCCCCGATTCGATCCAGAGGATGTCGCCGGGAACCACGGTTTCGGCCCCGAGCCCGATGCGCCTGCCGTCCCGTAGGACGTTAGCGCGTACGCGCAAAAGCTTTTGCAAGGCCCGGCTGCCGTTGTCCGCCTTCTTCTCCTGGAACGATCCGATGGCGGCGTTCACGGCCAAGACGAATCCGATGAAGCCCGCATCGCCGAAGTGGCCGAGGGCCAGGCTGACCGCGGCGGAAACCGCCAACACATAGACCAGTGGGCTTTTGAATTGACGGAGGGCGATGCGCCACAGGGGGACGGGCGGCTTTTGCGGCAGGAGGTTTTCGCCCGCGACGGCTAGGCGCCGGGCGGCTTCGGCTTCCGTCAATCCGGTATCGGAGGACCCGGCGGCGGATAAAGCATCGGCGGCGCTAAGGGTGTGCCAAGGTCGCTCCTGCAGCCAAGCGGGAACGGGGATATCGATATCCGCGATGGAGCCATTGATCTTGTGCATGCGATTTGATCCCGTAATGGCTGCAAAAGATAGGCCCTATCTCAGCAAGGGACCACCTCCACGGAGCAGGGCGCGTGGGAAGCCACGGCGGCGGATACGCTGCCTAATAAGATACGGTTGAAGCCGGAAAGGCCGCGCCGGCCCAGGAAGATGCAATCGGCATGAAAGGCTTCGGCCTCGGCGAGGATCACCGCGCGGGCGTCCCCTTCCTGGATCTCCCATTCCGCGGCTAGCCCTGCTTTGGCCAAACGAGCCACCGCCGTATCGAGAAGTTTTTCCATCCCGGCCCAAGATCCCTTCGTGGCTTTCCCAACGGCCTTGCCGAATTCTGCCGCTTCCAGGGCTTCCGACCACGGATCGGAAGGCTTGGCGGCGATCAGGCGGATGCGGACGCCCGTGGGCCAGGCGCGGCGGGCGATCGCGTCCAAGGCATGACGGGAGTCGAGAGAGCCGTCCACGGCTGCCAGGATGCGCGGCGCGATAGCATGGGTTTCCGGGCGGGGATTGCAAAGCCGCACGCCTACGTGCGCATGGGTCAATACTTTCTCCGCGGTGCTCCCCAAGAAGGTCCGGCCAAGCCAACTCCAGCCATGGCTGCCCATGACGATCAGCCCGGCTTTCCAGGCCTCGGCTTTATCCAGGATCGCTTGCGCGGGAGTCCCCAGCGCGGTTTCGACCGACACCCGCCAGCGAGGGAATTTCGCTTCGAGGAGGTATGCCGCATGCTCCCCGCGATCCTTGGCCTGTTCGATCTGCTCAGGGGACGGCTCGACGGATACATAAGCGCCAGCCAGCCAACCGGTTCCCGTCGGGTCGACCGCGAAGGCTTCCGCCGGGGCGGACGGCGGTATGGCGACCACGACCCTGGCCTCCGCTTCGGCGGGCAATCCCGCCATTTCCAAGTCCCGTAAGGCCGCATCCGCGGCCGAGGATCCGTCATATCCGATTAGGAGCTTCATGTTTTCCTCCCCCGATATGATAGGAGAATGCAAAGCACATGCCACGGTCGCGAAGGCGCTAATGCCATCGCATCGAATGGGAATGCCTATGCGCCCAACATGGCCCTCTTGATCTACGACTATCTGTCACAACACGGACAGATTTACATCCCGCCTTTCCGGAGCAGGTTGGCGGCGGAAGGGCTATTTTAATGTTGGCATCGGAAAGGACTTTCCATGGACGGAATCAAGGAATGGGCCTATCCCTCGACCCGGGTTGGGGACGCCATCAAGTTCAGGCCCGCATGCCTGGAGTTGATGTATCGGCTTGGCTGCGATCCATGGGCCGAAAGCGATACCACCTTGGGGGAACTCGGCCTCCGCTGCGGTCAGGGAACCCAGGAACTGGTCCAAGAACTATCGTCCTTACCCGTGCCGGATCGGAACAGTCCGTGGGAAGAACTGCCCGCGTATTCCTTGATCGATTATCTGACGAACGAACACCGCTCTATCCTGCATTCGGATCTGCCGGCCTTGCGCTCCATCCTGGATATGCCCTTCGAAGAAGCTTCGGGCGGGAGCTTGTTCTGGGTCTTGTTGGATTCCTTCCATCGGTTCACGGATAGCCTGCGGACCCATATCCAGGAGGAAGAGGATTACCTCTTCCCCGCCATCCTGAAAAACGAACATGCCCTCAACCAGGGCGGACCGGAGCATAGGATTAAGTCCATCGCCGGCGATATCCTCGCGTCCCCGTCCGTCATCCGCGGCGAAGAACGTTTGGATGCGGCTTTGGACGATTGGACCCGTGCGATCGGGGAACACCAGGGAATCGGCGAGCGGCCTAAGCTGGCGGAATTGGCGGCGCGGGCGATGCAGGACTTGGAGAAGAAACTGCGCGCCCACGGGAACCTGGAGAAGAAAGCGCTTTATCCGATCGCGGCGCGGATCGAAAAGGAACTCGCGCTCGCGAAGGAGTCATAGTTGCGCGATTCCCATCGCTTCGCGGACCCCCGCTTAGATCGCGTCATTGCCGCTAGCATGATGGGGGTACGTGGCGGGGCGAAAAACCCCGACACGCCGGGATCCCCCGCCCCCTTAGAGGATTAGTCAAACGGACTAGTTCGTGGAGGCCCAGGCCGTCCCGTCATACGTAACGACCCAGGGTTTGCCGGTAGTGTAATCAACCGAAATGCGGACCCCGCCGCCGTTCGTGAGCTTCCAGGTGTTGGTGCCCGTGAGATGGTACACCTTTTTATTCCCGTAAGAGCTATAGGGCTCGTTGCTCACGACGTAAACCGAGCCTAAGGTCCCGCCGATACCGATGTCGACGCCTTTAAGGCCTTGCGCCTGGGTGAAGTTACCGGTATCGTTCATGAACCAGATATCCCCTGCGCTGTTCACTACCCAGGGAAGTCCGGTGGGATCCACATCAATCCGTACTCCGCCTCCGTTGACCGCTGCATTCCAAGAGGAACCGTTCCACTTGCTGATTTTGTAGTCCGAGGTACCGATCGGGTTGACCTCGATTCGCCAAACCGTTCCGTTCGCACCGATGCCGATGTCCCGGCCTTTGCCGCGGTAGGTCCAACTCGTGCCGTTAGAGGAGTAGATGTCGTTCGATTGGGTCACGGTCCACGGGTGCCCTCTGGGATCCACGTCGATTTGTACGCCATCCATCTCCCCCCTGTCCAATCCCGGGTAAAGTTGGGGTCGCCCGGACCGTTTCACCACCAGAGCGGATACCGTCCGCTGCTGCTTCCGCCAGTCATCCATACCCCTTGCTGGACTCTCTGTCCGCACCCGATGTCTATCGACGGATTCTCGCCCACGACATTGGACCAATTCAGCACCTCGGTCCCCGGAGCGATGGTGGCCGCGGTGGCGAGGGTATTCGTGCCGGAAACCGGTTTGGATTCGGCCGCGGATTCGGGGTCCTGCGCGAGGCACCCGCCGAATAAGAGGCCTGTTCCTTTATGGTAATTCAGCCTGCGCCAGGGTCAGACCCGCTCGCCTTCGAACAAAGGCTCCACGGGCGCATCGCGGCGCCGCGCGCGGAGATCGCGCACCATCTCGGCGCTTCGCGCTCCCTCATCTTGCGCCTCCAGGGAAATGCCCAATTCCTTCCCGACCGCCCGGCGCACGGTGATGAAAAGCATTTCCGCTCCCAGGACGTCCATGAATGCGGGCGGATCCAACGGGAGGTATTTCCTCTCCTGGAATAGCGCGCGCAACTCGGGCGGATAATCGGGGCCTCCGGCGCGTTCGATGTACTCGGGATTCTTCACCGTCACGATGAAGCTGGCTTCTTCCTCGATCCCCAGTTCGCGTTGCAAGGGCCCGGCCCGATCGGGATGCTTGAGTACGTAAGCCAAATGGACATGATCGCCGTGCCGCGCGAGCGCGTAAATGCCGTCCCCGGCCGGACGCGCGGGGGGAAGCGCGGGCGCGCCGGGCGGCGAACCGGGGGGCTTGAACGCGCCCAAGGCGGTACGTAGGTCGACGGGAGTATCCAGCAAGCCGTCCACGCGCGCCCACATGCGTTCGCCCCCGCGGCCGGGCGCGCCGGTTTTAAGCGGAGGCGGGAGGCGCCGCTTGCCCAGGCTCAGCAATCGGCATCGCCGTTGACGTACGGGATGCAGCACCGGGAAGAAGCTCTCCAGTTCTTCGCCGTCTGGAGCCATGGGCGCGTCCCACCCGGGACGATGGAAAAAGAAGATATCGCCCTGCTCCAGTATTTCGGCCGGCCCGCCGGGCCTTGAAGGTCGTGAGGACATGGCTCTCTATTTGGGAAAATAGCGTTCCTATGCCATGGGTGTGGAAAATAATCCCGACCCCCAGGTCTTCCCAACCCGGGGCCGGACCCTTGCTACTAACCGAGCCGGGGTAAGGGGCTACATGCGATATTTCCATTTCCTATTGGCCGCGGCGCTGCTTCCGCGCGCGGCTCCGGCCCAATCTTTGAAGACCGAAGACTACCGCAAGGCTTTGTGGATGGCGACCCGCTTCTACGGCGCCCAACGTTCGGGCGCGGGCCCCAACTGGCTGATCATGGACCACGATTCCGGTAAGGATTTCGTCAACGATGCCGACGGCGATTACAACCTGTCCGGGGGATGGCACGATTGCGGGGATCACGTCAAATACGGCCAGACCCAGTTCTACAGCGGTTACCTGCTGCTGAAAGCCTATTCGGAATTCCCCCAGGGCTTCGACGACGACTATAGCCCGGATTACGCGGGCTACAAGCAGAGCGGCGATTTCACCTGGGAAGGCCATAAAGGCGGGCCCAACGGCATCCCCGACATCCTGGACGAGGTCAAGTACGCCACCGATTACTTCATCAAGTGCGCGCGCAGCGAGTCGATCTTCTACCATCAGGTGGGGGACGGCAACCTGGATCATAAGCATTGGATCACTTCGGTGAAGATGGCGACCTTGGGCGCGCAGGACGGGGGCCAGCCGCGCAAGGCCTTCAAGAATCCCGCCGACGCATCCATGCCCTCGTTCTGCGCGGCCGCCTTGGCCGTGATGTCCCGAGTCTACCGCAAGTTCGACGGGGCCTACGCGGATCTCTGCCTGCAACATGCGCGTTTCGCCTTCGCGTACGCCAAGGCCAACCCCGGCACCATCGCGACGCCGGACGGAAGCTTCTACCCCGCCAACGCCCGTTGGCAGGACGATTACGCCGCGGCGGCCGCGGAGTTGTACCGGACCACGGGGGAAGCCTCATTCCTCGATGAGGCCAAGGCGAAAGCCCCCAGCGTGGCCGACCACAACTATACCTTGTGCTACAACAACAACGATGATCTGGCCGCCTACGACCTAGCGCAGCAAGGCGTTACGGACAAGGCCGCGCTGGTGCAGAAGCTGGCCGATCGCTATAAGGGCAGCGTGAACGGGGCCGGGGTGGGAACCATCGGCGATTCCTGGGGGCGGTTGCGCTTCCCGATGAACCAGGCTTTCGTGACCGGGCTGGCGGGCAAGTTGAAGAACGCCACCGCCGTCGACCCCTTCGCCTGGAAGAACATCGATTACGTGCTGGGATCGAATTCGGCGGGATTGTCCTTCCTCGTAGGCTTCGGCGCCAAAAGCGCCCAGCATCCCCACCATCGCAACGTTTACCTGTCCGACGACGATACCGGGCCGGATAAGGCGCCGCCCATTCCCGAACGGAACCGGCAGTTCGGCGTCATGGTGGGCGGAACCCTGGACCCGTCCCAGTTCCAGGACCAGACCGGAAGCTACCAGTTCACCGAAGGCTGCATCGATTACAACGCCGGCCTGGTCGCGGCGCTGGGGTACGTATTGGCGCTGACCGCGCCCGTGGACACGGGGAAGTTCACGGGGCACGGTTCCGCCATACGGCCCCGGCGCGGGCGCGTGGAGATGCACCCCGTGGACGATGCTTTCGGCATCGATGCCCTGGGGCGCCTACGGCCGGAGCGGGCGGGCATGGACCCGATGGGATGGGCGATTCCGGCGAAACCCGGTTTCTAGCCTCAGAGCCCCTTTCCATGGGGCGGCCGGCCTTTGCGGATCCGGACGACATTGATAGATATTGAGGGCATGCCGGAACCTGGAAACGGAAAATCGGATTCGGAATCCGGGGAACTGGAAGAGATCGGGCATCTGCTCCTGGACGTCGGCTCGAAGTTGATGGTTTCCGGGGCGAGCACGGAACGGGTCCGGGTCACCGTCGATCGGATGGCGGACGCGTTCGGTTGCGATGTCGAGCTGTTCATCACCCACCGCGCGCTAAGCATGACCATAAAAAATACCGCTTCCCGGCTTTCCTACAGCAGCATCCTCAGGACACCGCCGCATGCCGTTAATTACGGCTTGGTTTCCGCGATCAGCATCCTTAGTTGGCGCACGGTCGAGGAAAAATGGAGCGCGGAAAAAACCAGGACCGAGCTGGCGCGAATGGAGACGAAGCCCGGATATCCCCGCTTATTGGTGCTTTCCCTGGTGGGCTTGGCCGGCGCATCCTTCTGCCGCATATTCGGCGGCGATGGGATGGAAATGGCCAACACCTTTTTCGCCACTTTCTTCGGCTTATTCGTTTTGCAGGAAGCGCGAAAGGCACGGTTCAATCCTTACCTCTGCGTGCTTTTCGCATCCATTTCGGCTTCGCTGGTGCCGCGTCCGTCCTTTTCCTGATCCCGGGAATCCCTCTTATCAATGCCTTGACGGACATGATCGACGGGAATGTCCTCAACGGCTGGGTGCGGGGAATCCACGCGTTTATCACCATATTCATGGTAGCCGTAGGCTTATTGTTCGCCATGCTGATATACAGGATTTGAAACCATGATCCCTTACAACGCCTTGGAGTTGGCGGTATGGTGCGGATTCGCGGGCCTCGGATTCGGGGTTCTTTTCAACGTCCCTCCGCGGTCGTTACTGGTCATCTGGTTTCTCGCCGCGCTGGGGGGATTCACCAAAAACATTTTGACGCATATGGGCGTCGATCTGATCCTGGCGTCCTTGGCGGGGGCGACCCTGATCGGGGTCTTGAGTATTTTCGCAGCCCATCAGAAACATGCGCCCCCATTGGTCTTTTCCATACCGGCGTTGATTCCCATGGTGCCCGGGGTATTCGGATTCCGCACCATGCTGGGCGTGATCAAGCTTTCCAGTTCGGTCAGCCAGGAAGGATATTCCCTGATCCTGTTCCAAGCCATCAACAACGGAATCAAGACCGCCTTGATCACGTTAAGCTTGGCCGTGGGCGCGTCCATCCCCATGTTGCTGACGAGGAAAACCTCGGCGAAGGATTTGAATTTCTCGTTGCGCCGGAAGTAGGGAAAGGGCCGGTCCCGTTGAGAAGGGACCGGCCGAATTCATCTCGAATCCCTGTTGCTGCTACTCGTTATAAACGTAGAAGGGTCCTTGCGCGGTGGTTCCGGAAGCGTCGTTGTCGATCAGGACCATGTTAAACTGATCATTCGATTCCCACGGCGAAATCCCGAATGGCAAGGCGAAGACCCTGCTATTGATGGTGCCGATGGACGCGTCCCCATTGGCCATGCCGCTCGACGCTGTATTCTTGAAGACATAGAGGTGGGTATTGCCCGCGCCGGGATCGCTCATCGCTTGGAAATCATTACCCGCAACCCGCCGGAATACGGCGCCCCCGAGAGGCGTGGGATTACTGAAACGGTAGAACGCTTGGCAGGAGGGACAGCCGGGGTTGGTCAAGTCGAAAGATAGATCGACCTTGCCGCCGACGTTGCTGTTGGCATAAGGCAATACGAGCCACATATAATAGCCGACCTCGTTCGAAGAGAAGGTGTGCGACAAATAGGAGTTCCGGCCTCCGCCGCCGTCATCGTTCATGTCGACGATACGGAAGCCCTGCTGCCCCCGGTTATTGATCGTCCCATTCGAAATGAAGGCCTGATCATTGAATTGGATCAGGAACACCACGGGATCGGCCGAATTGAACGTGCCGGTATTCGAGACGTCCGCGCGTAGCGTCGCCACCGCGTGAGCGGTCGCCTTGAATACCAACTTGGAAACCGCGGTTGCGGTGTAACTGGTTTGGAAAGTCAAGGTTCCCGCGACCTTGGCCGCGGCTTGGGCCCCTGCCGTAGGAGCTGCCGGATTGACGACGGAAGCCGCAGGCGAAGACCCGGAGAAACGGGCATTCAATTTCGAGAGCTCTTGATCGTAATCAGCCGGAGCGCTGGCCTTGAGCTTGAGAACCGCGGCCGTGTATTGCTTTTGGGAAGAGGAGGCCTCGGGGCCGGGTTCAACGGTTTGGCATCCGGAAAATGCCAGAGGTAACAGGGTGGAGAGGGCTAGGCCATAGGCCAGGGATAGGCGGTTGTTCGGATTCATTTTCTTCCTTTCAAGAACGGGCGTCGGTGACGCTAAACTAGGATGCCTGAAAGGCCGGATTTGTTCCGGGTATTCCCGGAAGGTTTTTAGCTTCCCCTGATGGCCTCCGCCTTCTCCCATGCCTTGGCAGCCGTCGCCTTGGGTTCCATCTTCCGTTGGGATAAGCCTCCTCTGAAATTCTGGTCGTGCGGGATCGCCTGCGCCGTCCTTCCCGACTTGGATAGCCTGGATTTCGCCTTGGGCGTTCCTTACGGATCGATGTTCGGCCACCGCGGATTCACCCACTCGCTTTGTTTCGCGCTCTTGTTGGGAATCCTGACGACCCTCCTGTTTTTCCGGGATGAACTCCGCCAAGGTCGCGGAATCCGCGTTTGCCTTTACCTGTTTTTATCGACCGCCTCTCATGGGGTGTTGGATGCCCTGACCAATGGCGGGTTGGGCGTGGCGTTCTTTTCCCCTTTCAATACGACCCGATATTTTTTCCCCTTCCACCCGGTACAGGTTTCCCCGATAAACGCCCTTCGCTTCCTGCGGGGCGGGGGCTGGGCGGTCATGGCAAGCGAATGGAAGTGGCTGATGCTGCCGTTGCTGGCTTTGATCCTGGGCGCGGAAGGGTCGCGGCGCGCCCTAAAGCGGACCCTGGCAGGATCCCCGGAAGCCGGATAAGTCCGAATCGACCCGTAGCCGGGCCGAAAATCAACCCTCGCGGATCACGTCCACTTCGACCTTTAGCTTTTGCGTGCCGCCGCCATAGAGAACGCCGCGTAGCGGACTGACGTCGGAGAAGTCCCGGCCCCAGGCCAAGGTGATATGCTGCGGACCGGGCATGAGCAGATTGGTGGGGTCGTAGTCGATCCAGCCCGCATCCGGGACGTAGAGGGAGACCCAGGCATGGGTCGCGTCGGCCCCGATCAGTTTCGGCTTCCCCGACTTGGGCATGGTTTCGATGTAACCGCTCACGTAACGGGCCGCCAGACCCAGGCTGCGCAGGCACCCGAGCATCAGATGGGAGAAGTCCTGGCAGACGCCGCAGCGGATCTGGAACACCATCTCGAGGGTGGTCTTGAGCCCGGTGGCCCCGGGCAGGAAACGGAAGTCCCGATGGATGCGGCGCATCAGTTGGAAAGCGCCTTCGGCCGCCGGGCGCCCGGGCGGGAAAGCCGCCGCCGCGTATTCCCGCAGCTCGGGGAAAGGCTTGACCATCGGGGAATCGAGGGTGAATTGCAATGCGTCCTGGGATTCCGGGGAAGCCGCCTCCCGTAACGCGTGCGCTACCTCCTCCCAGGGAGGCGAATCCGGGGGGCCTTCCCGGCCGGACCAGGAGACGTCCACCCGGCTATGGGTGGTGATCTCGAAGCGCTCGTGTGCCCCGGCCGCCTTGAAAATCGCCGTGGGGTTCCCGAAAAAATCGGATTCTTCGCGTACGTCCTCCAGGCGCGGCTCCGATTCGAGCGCGAAGTGGGTCACGCGTTGGCCGGCCAATTCGCGCGGGCGCAAACGGGCCAGGTTGACGCTAAGCTCCACGGGTTCGGAGTAGACGTAAATGGTGCGATGGCGGACGGCATAGATCGGCATATCAGCCCCATTCCCGCAAGGCTTGCGGCAGCGGTATCGCCTGGAAGAATTCGCGCGCCAGGGCATCGGAGACCCGTCCCAGCCCGGCTTCCAGGCTCCGTAGCAAATGCTCGAAGCCTTCGTTCCCGGCCGGGGACAGGATGCCGCCGTTGGCCTCGGATTCGAAGAGCCGCGCCTGCGTGAGGGCCTTGAGGACCGCCTTGCGGCAAGCCGGCAGGAGCAGGGTGCCTCCGGGGGGCAGATGCCCGAGTTCCTCGTGGAAACCTGCCAATTGGAACGCCACCGAACGGGGATTGGCCTCGTCCGCCAGGAGCAATTCGGCGGCGGGCCCCGCCTGGGGCGCCCGGGGGTAACGTTGGCGATACGTCAGCGCGCCGTCCTGGCAGGCCAGCAAGGTTTCGATCAGGCCCTCGCCAGGCCTTGCCACCCCGCTCAAGCCGGCATCCAACATGCGAACGACGCATAAGGCGCGCTCCAGGGAGCGGCCCAACCCTAAAAAGCGACGCACCGGGCCCAAGGCCAGGCCGTCTGCTTGCAGCCCCGCCAATCCGCCCAGATGCAAGATGGCTTGATCGAGCCAAGGCAAGGTCCCGCCCGCTTCCCGCGGCGGCATCAAGGAGTTGATCGCGCGCCAACTATCGTCCGGAAGCAAGTCGCGCACGGCCCGCGCGGCCCGGCGCACGGCCGCCCGGTTGAAAGCCGGCGATCCCATGCCGTGCTCGTCGTCGAGGGAAGCCTCCAGCGCCGCTTCCAGGGAGCCCGCGTCTTCTGAGGCGGCGAAGTTCGGCTGGTAGGCTTGGAGCAGACGGAGCCAATGGGGGCCGGGGGGCCCGGCCTCGGAGCGCCCGGCCATCAGGGCTTCGCGCCAAAGGCGCAATTGGGATCCCAAGCGCTCCTGATAGCGCCCCAGCCAATACAGGTTTTCTGACGCATATCCGGGCAAGGCCCCATGCGGACGGATCGAACGCGCGGGAGCCGCCTCCATCGCTTGCATGTCCTCCGGGACGACCATGGCTTCGACCGGGGCCGGTTCGGGCCCGGACCCCGCGGCTTCGAGAGGAGGCGCGGCCCAAGGCAAGGGCTCGGAAGCCAGGATCCAGGTATCCTTGGCGATACTCCCCTCCTGGCCGGTCACGCCCGTGCCGCCCGTTCGTCCCGCGACCCGGGTAAGGCCGCCGGGCATGACCGCGAAGGAGCCGTCCACGGCGGCCAGGAAGCTGCGCAGCACCAAGGGACGGGGCTCGAGGCGGCCTTCCACGAAACAGGGCGTGGTGGACAGCTGGAGGCGTTCTTGCACCAGGTAAAGATGCGGCTTGGCGCGGATCCGGGCCAGGAGCTTTTCGCGTTGCTCGCGGGACAGGCCCTGGTAGAACCAGGTACTGCGCTTGGGCCCTTGGTACAAGGGTTTGACGATGCGATCCTCGAGGTTGGCGAGGGCTTCTTCGCGTTGGCGCGCATCGCCGCACCACCACGTGCGGGCGGACGGCAGGCGCAGATCCTGGCCGAACAGGCGGCGGCAGAGCTCGGGCAGGAAGGCCATCAGCCCTGAGCCCGCCAGGATGCCGCTCCCCAAGGCGTTGCAGACCGCCACCGTCCGATCGCGTACCGCCTGCACCAGGCCCGGCACGCCCAGCAGGGAATGGCCCGCCAGTTCCAGGGGATCGCAGAAGGCATCGTCCACCCGCCGCAGGATCACGTCCACCGGGCGCGATCCCTCCACGGAAGGGAGATGGATGCCCCCGTCCCTCGGCATGAGATCGCCGCCGCGGACCAACGGGATTCCCAGGTAACTTGCGAGATACGCCTGCTCGGAATACGTCTCGTTATCGGATCCGGGCGAGAGTAGGACCAGGAAGGGATCGCGCGTCCCCGGCGGGGCCGCCTCGACCAGGCCGCGCCTGAGGGATTGGAAGAAAGCCTCCAGCCGATGCACGCCGGCTTGGCGGAACAGGCTGGGCATGGCCCGGCCCAAGGCGGCGCGGTTTTCCAGGGCATAGCCGTACCCGGAAGGATTCTGCCCGCGATCGCTCACCACGCGGAAAGCCCCGTCGGGACCCCGCGCCAGATCGGCGGAATAGCATCTCAGCATGCGGGTGCGGGCCGCCGGGCCCCCGGCGCAAGGCCGCAGGAATCCGGGATGCGACCAGAGGAACAGGGCCGGGAGAACCCCTTCCCGCACGAGTTTACGCGGCCCGTATACGTCCCGAAGTACCGCGTCCAAGAGCTCGGCGCGCTGCACCAGGCCGCTCTCGACCGCTTCCCACTCGACGCTGGAAAAGACCAGCGGTATGGGGTCGAGGGACCAGGGGCGTTCGGCGACCTTGCCATCGCCGTACACATTGTAGGTTACGCCGTCCCGACGCATATACTCGGCCAGATCGACCCGGCGGCGGCCCATTTCGCCCGGGCCCAATTCGGCCAGGGTCCCGGCCAAGCCCGCCCAGGAAGGCCGCACCTCCCCTGAGGGGGTAAGCATTTCGTCCCAGCCGCCCGCGGAGGGAAGATACCCGCGCAACAGCCCGGCACCGGACTCGGCGGTACCGGAAGATTCCAAGATCATGTCCCGGGGATTCCGGACGGGATGGGGGCCATGCGGCGAGGATAGCTAATCGCGATGCGGAGCTCAAGCATGCGCGTCCCCTTCATCGGCAACGCCGTAGATCAAGGGTACAGGGATGATCGGGGTGCCGGGGCGCCGCCATGGGGCGCACCGTGCCGGCACGGTGGCCGCGGGATTCGAAGCGGGCATTGCGCCGGGCTTCCGCCTCGGCGGCGTTCACCGGGAATGCGGCGTAGTTGCGGCCCGCAGGATCGGCCACGTGGTAGGTGCATCCGCCCAGGGAAAGGCCGCTCCACAGGTCCACCACGTCGAAGGCCAAGGGTACATGGGTCGGGATCAGGGGATGCAAGCATGCGGGAGGGCGCCAAGCCCGGAAACGCACGCCCGCCACGGCTTCCCCTTGCGTGCCGGTCGCGCTTAGCGGCAACGCGAAACCGTTGCAGGTTACCGCATGCCGGGTGGAAGCGTACCCGTTCACCTTCACTTGCACCCGCTCCAGGGAGGAATCGACGAAGCGGGCCGTTCCCGATCCGGACGCTTCTTCCCCGAGCACATGCCAGGGCTCGCCGGCTTGGCGCACTTCCACGGTGAGATCGCGTAAGTGCAAGGTGCCGCAACGGGGGAAACGGAACTCCAGGAACGGCGCATACCATTCCGGACGCAAATCGTAACCGGCGCGACCCAGGTAGCCCAAGGCGTCCTCGAAATCCCGCCACAGGAAGTGCGGCAACATCCAGCGATCGTGGAGGGAGGTGCCCCAGGGCTGCAACGGCGCATCGTAAGGCTGTTCCCAGAATCGGGTGATCAAGGCCCTGACCAACAGGGATTGGGCCGCCGCCAGGCGCGGATGCGGCGGCATCTCAAAGCCGCGCAACTCCACCAGGCCCAGCCGCCCCATGAGGCTGTCGGGGTTATGCAGCTTATCGATGCAGATCTCGGCCCGATGGGTATTCCCGGTCAAGTCGACCAGGAGATTGCGGAACAAGCGGTCCACCGTCCAGGGGAAGGACGGCGCCCCGGGGACGGAATGCCCGAGGGAAGCGATGCCCGCGGGCAACTGCTTGAAAGCCAAATCCAATTCGGCCAAGGCATCGTCGCGGGCCTCGTCCACGCGGGGCGACTGGCTGGTAGGGCCGATGAAGAGGCCGGAGAAAAGGTACGACAGGCTGGGATGGTTCTGCCAGAACCCGATCAGGCTGCGCAAGAGATGCGGCCGATTCAGGAAAGGGCTGTCCGCCGGGCGCTCCGCCCCCAGGACGATATGGTTGCCGCCCCCGGTGCCGGTATGCCGCCCGTCCAGGTTGAACTTTTCCGCCCGCAGACGGCAGGCCCCCGCCTCCGCGTACAGGATTTCCATCTTCCCGATCAGCTCCTGCCAATCGGCGGAAGGATGGATGTTGACTTCGATGACGCCGGGATCGGGGGTAACCGCGAAGCTACGGAGGCGGTAATCGGAGGGCGGCCGATAGCCTTCCAACCGCACCGGCAGGCCGCATTCGGAGGCGGCCGCTTCGACGGCGGCGACCAGGCCCAGCCAGGATTCGATCTGGGACAAGGGCGGGAAGAAAACGTGGAGATGGCCTTCGCGGGCCTCGACGCAAAGGGAAGTGCGGACTACGCCCGTAGCGGGATCGATGGCCGGCCCGTCTTGCTCCCGCTTGGCCTGCGTGGGCGCCGCGGTCGCGACTCCCTTGTCCGCCGAACCCGATCCCCGGTCGGCAAGGCGCGCTTTTTCGATGGCCCCCAGGGAAGGGCGCGCGGCCAACGGCGAAACCTCCGCCGGGAATTCGGCCGGGATCGGCCGGCCCGGGAGGCTGTCTAGGGGGAGTCGGAACCCCATAGGCGAATCGCCGGGGATAAGGTATAGGTGCTTCCGCCGCATGGGCCAGGCCCCCGAGCGCCAGCGTAAGAGCAGGTCGTCGAAGTCGGCCGCCAGGGGCAGGACGTAACCTGCCGGTTCCCCCAGGTCCCCATCCAGCAAGCGCAGCAACCGCGCGCGTTCCATGCCTTCCTTCAGGTCCGCGCTCGCCGGATCGAAATCGTCCGGCAGCCCGCCTTCCTTCCAGAGGTAGTACAGGACGTCTTCGTAGGCGGGCCGCGCCAGGGCCGGATCCAGGGATAGCCGCCGCGCGATGGCTTGCGCCAGCGCCTGCGCTTCGCGCACGCCGAAATGCCCGGCGCCCTCGTCTTTGGCCAGCAAGGCCGCATCGCGCCAGATGGGTTTCCCGTCCGGGCGCCAGTACACCGTCAGCGCCCAGCGCGGCAGGGGCTCCCCGGGGTACCATTTTCCTTGGCCATAATGGGGGACGCCGCCCGGGGCGAAATGGGCCTGCATCCGCCGCATCAGTTTTTCGGCCAGCGCCCGCTTGCGGGTCCCCAAGGCCTCGGTATTCCATTCCGGCGCCTCGGTATCGTCCGCCGAGACGAAGGTGGGTTCCCCTCCTTGCGTCAGGAATAGGCCGGAAGCCGCCATATCCTTATCGATACGGTCGCCCAGGTCCATGAGCGCATGCCATTCCTCGTCGGGGATGGGCGCGGTCACGCGCGGTTCTTCCTTGAGGCGCGCCACCTCCATGGCATGGCTGAATTCGGTTTCGCAGGTGGATACCGATCCGGTTATCGGCGCGGCTTCCTCCGGGGACGGCGAGCAGCTTAAAGGTATGTGGCCTTCGCCGGCCATCATGCCCGAAGTGGGATCCAGCCCGATCCATCCGGCGCCGGGCACGTAGACCTCGGTCCAGGCATGCAAGTCGGTGAAGTCCACGATCGGTCCCGCGGGCCCATCCAGGGGCGATTGATCGGGGCGCAATTGGATCAGGTAGCCGGAAGCGAAACGCGAAGCCAGCCCCAGGTGCCGGAAGATCTGCGCCAGCAGCCAGGCCGAGTCCCGGCATGATCCCGATCCCAAGCGCAGGGTTTCCTCGCAGGTTTGCACGCCCGCTTCCAGGCGGATGGTGTAGCCGACGATGGATTGCACGGCGCGGTTCAAGTCCATCAGGAAATCCACGGTTCCCCGCGGCGTCCGATCCACCTTCCGCAGCCAGCCTTGCAGCCGCGGCCCGTCTTCGCGCACTTCGAGATAAGGCCGCAGCGATTCGCGCAAGGCGGCCGGATATTCGAAAGGGAATTTCTCCGCGTCCGGCTCCAGGAAGAAATCGAAAGGATTGATGACGGTCATGTCCGCCACCAGACCCACTTCCACGGAGAATTCGCGTTGCGGCTGGGGAAAGACGACGCGCGCCAGGAAATTCCCGAAGGGATCCTGCTGCCAGTTCAGGAAGTGGCCCGCGGGGTGGACCTTCAGGGAGTAAGCCTGCACGGGGGTGCGGCAATGCGCCGCCGGCCTTAGGCGGATCAGCTGCGGCGACAGGGTAACCGGTCGGTCATAAGCATAAGAGGAGACGTGCTTTAAGGAAACCTTTACCGCCATGGTGAAGCAAGCTTGCAAGGACTGCGCCAGGGGAATTGGCATCCGGAAGGCGGGCCACGGAAGGATTTAGGGAGGCCGGGCGGATTGCGTGGGCCCGGGAAAGAACAACAACTGACATTCGCCGGTTATTGTCAGCCGGGATATTTTCCGCATGTTTCCGGCACGTTTTCATAAGGGAACGTCGTTCCCGGGGTTGCGCACCCCTCCCGCCGGAGATTGTTTAAGCGCATGGTTCGCCTTCCGCTTTCGACTTACCGCATCCAATTCCATCGGGCATTTCCATTCCAGGCCGCCCGGGATATCGTCGCCTATTTGTCCGATTTGGGGATATCGGACCTATACGCTTCCCCTATCTTCAAGGCCCGCGAAGGTAGCGAGCACGGTTATGACGTGGTCGATCATAGCCAGATAAACCCCGAACTGGGGACGGGCGAAGACCTGGAGGCCCTATCCCGATCCTTGCGCGAACGGAACATGGGCTGGCTGCAAGATATCGTGCCCAACCATATGGCCTACCATCCCGAGAACAAGCTCCTGATGGACGTGCTGGAGAACGGCCCGCGCTCGCGCTTCCTGAATTTCTTCGACATCGAGTGGAACCATCACGACGAAAGCCTGAAAGGCAAACTCTTGGCGCCCATCCTGGGGAGCTTTTTCGGGGAGTGCCTGGAGAACGGGGATATCACCCTGGAATTCGGGCCCCAGGGCCTTTCCATCCGCTACTTCTCCAACGTGTACCCTTTGCGGATCGAGTCCTACGCCGAGGTGCTGGCATCGGACCTGATGGTGTTGCGCAAGCGCATGGACCGCAAGCATCCCGATTACGTGAAGCTGATGGGCACCTTCTTCATCCTCAAGAACCTGCCCGAGAACGGCGACGTGAGCGAGCGCTACGATCAAATCGGCTTCATCAAGTCGATGCTTTGGGAGCTGTACGAATCCAATCCGGTCATCAAGCTGTACGTGGACGAAGCCCTGCGCCAGTACAACGGGTCCAAGGGCAATCCCGCCAGCTTCAAGAAACTATCCGCCTTGTTGGCCCAGCAGAATTTCCGGCTGGCCTTCTGGCGCGTGGGCGTGGAAGAGGTAAACTACCGCCGCTTCTTCGCCGTCAACGAACTCATCTCCCTGCGCATCGAAGATCGCGAAGTGTTCGATCGGGTCCACCAGCTTCCCCTGCGGCTGGTATCCTCCAACGTGTTCACGGGGCTGCGGGTCGATCATATCGACGGCCTATACCATCCGCAGCAGTACCTGAACCGGCTGCGCGAGGCCGCGCCGGACGCCTTCATCGTGGTGGAAAAGATCCTGGCGCCGGGGGAGCCGCTCAAACCCGCATGGCCCATCCAAGGGACCACCGGCTACGACTTCCTGGGCATGGTGAACGGCTTGTTCGTGGCGACCGGCAACGCCGACAAGCTCGATTCCCATTACAAGACGTTCACCGGCATGCAAGCGGCGTGCGGGACCATCGCCAACGAGGACAAGCGCCTCCTGATCGAAAAGGACTTATACGGCGGGCTCGAGAACCTGGTATACCAGCTCAAGACCATCGCCACCCGCTTCACCCATGCCTCCGACTTCACCTTGTCGGGTTTCCGCAAGGCCCTGGAGGAAGCCTTCGTGCACTTTCCCGTCTACCGCACCTATATCAACGAGGACGGGGCCGACGAACGCGACCGTCAGGTGATCGCCTGGACCATGGAGAAGGCGCGGGCGAGCCTTCCCAGCCATGCCCATGAAATCGATTTCATCGAGCGCATGCTGCTGGCCCATTCCGATTCCGCTTATAGCAAGGAGGAGAAGAAAAACGCGCTGGAGTTCGCCATGCGCTTGCAGCAATTCACCTCCCCTCTGATGGCCAAGGGCATCGAAGACACCTTCCTTTACGTTTACAACCGTCTGGTGTCGCTGAACGACGTAGGCATCAATCCCGATCATTTCGGCTACGCGGCGGGGGAATTCCACGCCTTCAACCGGCAGCGCCTGGCGGCTTGGCCGCATACCATGAACGCGACCTCGACGCACGACACCAAGCGCGGGGAAGACGCGCGCGCCCGCATCGACGTTCTGTCCGAACTCCCCCAGGAATGGGAGGCCAAGACCCTGGAGTGGCGCCGCGCCAACCGGGGATTCAAGCGGCGCCGCAATGCCTTCGAAATCCCGGACGGCAATGACGAATACTTCCTCTACCAGACCTTGATCGGCGCATTACCCTTCGACGACTCCGAGCTGCCCGCTTTCCGCGAGCGGATGCGGGAATACCTGGTGAAGGCCGTGCGCGAGGCCAAGGTGCATACCGTCTGGGTGAAGCCGGATCGCGAATACGAGGAGGGTTACCTGGATTTCCTGGATCGGCTCCTCGATCCGGAATCCGGAAAGTCCTTCCGGGATTCCTTCGAGCCGTTCCAGCGCAAGGTGGCCTGGTTCGGGATGTGGAACGCGCTCTCGCAGGCGCTGCTTAAAATCGCTTCGCCCGGCATCCCCGACTTCTATCAAGGCTCGGAACTATGGGACTTCGATCTGGTGGACCCTGACAACCGGAGGCCCGTCGATTATGGCCGCCGCATGGCGGCCCTGAAGGAGATCCGCGAACGGGAAGGATCCGATCCCGGCGGCCTGATAGCGGATCTGCTGCGGACCCCGCAGGACGGGCGCTGCAAGCTTTTCCTGATCGCCCGCGCCCTGAAGGCGCGCGCCGCCCTCCCATCGGTCTTCCAATACGGCGAATACCTACCCTTGAGCGGCGAGGGCGAGCGCAAGGAAAGCGTGGTGGCTTTCGCCCGCAGCTTCGGAAGCCATTGGGTGATCGTGGCCGTCCCCCGGTTCCTGACGGGCTTCGTCCCCGAAGGGAGCCTGCCGTTGGGAAGCGGTCCGTGGGCCGATACGCGGCTGCGCATCCCCGGCGATGCGCCGCTGGGCTGGCGCGATGCTATCGGCGGCGGGGAACTGGTGAGCGAAAACGGGACGCTCGCGTTAGGAGAGGTTTTCGCCCGCTTTCCGGCGGCGCTACTCGAGGGACAAGCCTAGTCCGCCGGGAAAAGCGAAGGGGCGGTCGCTATGGCCGCCCCTTCATGCGAATGCGGCGCCCAGCTTTAGGGCGCCGTCGCGTTGTCTTCAGTTGATGACGCTGCCGGGCACGGCGCCGTTCACGATCACCTTGCCCACCTTGCCTATCACCACGGTCAGCTTACCGGTGCCGGTGGTGGGACCGACCCATCCGAGGGTCACGGCGCGGGTATCGTCATTACCGGCCGAAACCGAGAAAGTGGACGAACCGCTGTAGAGGAGGCCGGTGTAGGTGTGCAACGTTCCGTAGGCTTCCAGGGTGACCGTGTGCGAGCCGAGGGTGATATAGTCGAAGTACAGGCTCACGTTGGCGCCGCCGGCGAAGTAGCCCGAAGCCAAAACCGAATCGCCGCGGATGACTCCATCCACCTTGAGCACCACGCGGTTCAGGTTCAACTTATCCTTGCCGGTCCCCGAAACCGTAGAGGCGATGCTATCGGGCAAGGTATTGAAATTGGCCTGGTACATCTCGAAACGGGAGGTAAGGTTCAGGCTCACGGCGGCGGTATCGGCCGGCTTCACGAAGAACGAAGCGGAGGTACCCGAATGGATCACGGAATCCTTGGCATCGAGCGTCTTGGCATTGACGGTCCAGTTGCGCAACGGCTTCAGGGTCAAGGTCCGCAGCACGGTAACCGCATCGTTACCGGTGACGGAGGCGGTATCCCGCACCGTATCGGCGGGGGAAGCGCTGGAGACCGCTTCCAATATCAGCTTCTGCAGGTTGATGGTGGAAGTCTTGGAAAGGGAACCGACCTTGCCCAGCAGCAAGGTGGCCTTTACCGTACCGGCGGCTTCTTGCGTCGGATCCTTCGCGCCGGGATCGGACGCGGTCGTCGGATTGGAGCCGCAATGCAACAGCGCGAGCGGAGCCAGGGCGGCGAGGAAGAATTTGGCGAAGGTCAGCTTGGCGATTTGCATGATGGTGTCTCCCGTTCCACCATGATTATCGCCCGCGGCGGCGATTAACTTAACGCCAAAGTTGAAGTTATCTTCGGAGTCGTGGCCGGGCTCACTCAGGCAATCCCCTACGCCCCCCTAAAAGATTCGCCGGGAACGGGAACCGTTTTTAGCGATCCCAAAGGATCCAGGCGTAGGCGAGTCGAAATTGGGCCGCGTCCGGTTGGATTCTGCCGTTCAACCCCTCCATGGCAGGATCCCAGGATCGTTGGTATTCGATGCCCAGATTCAAGTCCCCCGGGCCGCAACGGAAACCGTATTCCGCGGTCGTCATCCAACCGTCGATGCTCGACCGGATGGAACCCGGCGGATGGTTCGAATAGTGTTCTCCGTCCACGATCCATTCCGTTTTGCCATGATCCAGGAAGGCCCGGAAAACCCCGAGTTGAACCTGGAAATGATGCCGGGCCGGAAACCATCCCATACCGGCCAAAAGCGGAAAGACGTTATAGGCCAACTCGGTACGGGACTTGAGGGTATGTGGATAGGGATTACCGCCGAAGGAAACCGTATCCTCCACGGTCCGTAACCCGAAATTTTCCCAACGCGGCGCGAAACCCAAGGTGAACCCGGGCCGCCAGCGAAGCGAGAATACCGCGCCCACGGAAGGGGAAACCCAAGTCCCGTTCTCGGCGGGGACCGGCTCCACCAAGGAACGGAATTCGGAGGTGGCGCCCAGGCGGGAGGCTTGGGCGCCGACTTGGAGACCGAGGGAGCCTTCGCATGGCACCCAAGCGGAACGGATGCGGACCGGATAAGAGTTGACCGTATCCGCTTGCGCTGCCGAGACCCTGCCCGCCGTGCAGAGACATGCCAAGCAAGCCGCGGGGACGAGGTTCGCGAAAAAGCGGTTCATGGCCGGCCTCCGAGAGCGACGGTAAAGGTTTGCATGCGGCCACCGCCCCGTAGGATCAGCACCAGGCGCGCGGACCCGAAGCCCGCCAAACGCGCCAACGGGATCGCGAAGCCGTTCCCCGATCGGAATGCGTCTAGTCCGACCCGCCCCAGCCGCCTTCCCTGCATGTCGAAGACTTCGAGCCAAGATCCTTGGGCCATCCGTTCTGAAGCATCGAGCATCAGCCAGTCGCCCTGGATCCGGAACACCCGCCCCCGCGCGAAGCGTACCGATTTGGGAAGGATGCCGACGTTTCCTTCGGCAACCTTGCCCTCCGCGATGCCCGCGGACAAGTATGAGCCCTTGGTGAGGATGCCGTACCGCATGCCGAGATCCGATTCTTCCTTATTGGAAATGCGGTCGGGATCGGCGGCCCACAGCCGCGCCAGGGCGGTATCGCCGGCCGTCCGAAGCACCCGGGGCGATAAGGTATGCGCGCGCGTTTCGCGGCCGAGGGCGTCGATGCCTTGCAATTGCAAGGAATCCTCGAACGCGTCATCCGCCTTGAGCGCCGCCTCCCTGCCCGCCTTGGAACCGAACGGCACGATGAGGTCGAAACTACGGCCTCCCGAAAAGGCACGGTACTCTACCGACGAGGGCTGGAACACGGGTAACATCAAGGTTACGGGGCCGTATCCCAAGTCGGCATCCAGGGTCACCGGGCGCAAATCCGCGTTCGCTTTGGTTTTAAGGGCCGCGCCCAAATCGACTCCCAGCCAATAAGCCGATAGCGAGGAAAGGGTCACGCTGTCCAGCGCGGCTTCGATGACCTTGGGATCCTTCAAATCGATTTCGGAAGAGGGGGTCGGGCCAATGCCCAGCATCTCGATATGCCTCAGGATGCCCGTTCGATCGCTGAACCCTTTACGGATGACCGCCAGGTCGGCCAGGAATTCGCTGCGGCTGGCGGCCACCTCGCCCGAATCCTTCCAGACCGTCGCCGCCCAATCCGGACGCGGGTCCTTATAGTCCTTGTAGTCCGCGTAGATCCGCTGTTCCGTGAATCCGTCCAGGTAATCGAGAAGCCGTTTGTACCCGTCGCTCCCCGTTTCCGAGGGCGGGAACCAGACCGGATCCTTTCCCGCCACGCTATGCATCAAGCCGAAGCGATGCCCATGCGGCGCCATCTCCAGGATGATCTTTTTCATGGCTTTGGCTTCCGCCGCCGCCAAACGCCCTTCCGCGGAAAGCGTCTTCAGCCCGGCCTGGAATTCCACCAGGTTCAAGGGCGGGTTCCAACGCCAAAGGAAAGCCGTCTCCAGGGGCCGGGTAAGGACGTCCATCATGGAATCGCTCAAGCCGCCATGGAAAAGCAGGTATTGGCCTTTCAAGTTTCCGTCCGTGAATCCCGTCTTTTGCATGGCGGCAAGGGTGGACGAGTCTTCGTCCCGGCGGAACAGATATTCGCTGCCGTAGTCCAGGGTATGCGAACCTTTATCGTCCAATGTCACCCGTCCGGTGGGACCCAGCCATTGCAATACGGGCAAATCCTTGGCGGCTTCGGAGAAGGAAATCTGGGAATAACGCGGAGGCGCCCCGGAGGGATTGAAGACCACGGGAACGTGCACTTCGGTTCCCGGCGCGCCGGGAAAAGGCAGATCATATTCCAAGCGCACCCGTATCGGCTCACCCAAGGAGAGCTTGGAAAAAGTGGCTTCGAAGGAACGATCGCCCAATTGCTGAAGGTAGGCGACCCGTCCAGCCAAGGTCGCCAGCAACCGGGTCGTATCCAGGAAATGATCGTCCAGGCTATACACCTGTTTGCGTAAAGTCGCTGTATAGGCCGTATCCCCGTGAAATACCGTCAGGCCGTGCACGGCGGCCAGGGGCGGGATCGGCAGGCTTCCCTGAAACAGGAAATCGTAAGTAATGTCTTCGGGCCGGTAATCGGTGTTGCCGGATAGGGTCGCCGTCTCGACCACCGAGAGGTAATCCCCATGCGAGGTGATGGCCAGGGTCGAAGCCTCCAAAGAAACCGATCCCAAGCGCGCGAGTTGATAGCTGGTATAAGAGCTATCCACGACCTTCCCGTTCTTTACGACCGTGGTCTGGTTATTCAGGATCTGGTAGGTGTAGAAATCCAAAGCCGCCCGCGCAGGCCAAGCGCAGAACATCGCTACGATTAACGAACCAACCATGGCCGTATACGGTCGTCTCATGGATTCTCCGGAATTTTAAGTTTGCCCGATCAGGCACCAATATTAGCAAGACCTAGGCCATATTCCGGCCCGCATTATCGGCCGTATTTACGGGGAAGCATAGCTTTGCGGGCGATCAAGAACCGTGCGGCGACGGGATGGGCGCGGGCAGGAATTGACCAGGAAGGTTGGCTTTATAAGACCGTACTAGTCCAAGGCCAGGATGCGCGCCTCCCAAGGCCGCAGCCGGGCCGCGCAATCATGGGGCACATCCCGATAGTTGCCGATCGCCAACGTCCCCTTCCCGACCAGGCCCGCCTCCAGCGCCGATTCCCCGTCGCAATAATTGCATAGGACCAGGAATCCCTTTCCCTCCCAGAGGCGGTGGTAGGCGACGACATTCTCGTTCTCTTCCATGAAGGGATAGAAGCTCCCGTGGATCAAGGCCGCATGCGACCGCCGGAACGCCAGCAGGCGGCGGTAAAAATACAGGATCGAGTCCGGATCCCGCGCTTGGGCTTCGGCATTGATCTCCGTATGGTTGGGATTGATGCCGATCCACGGCCGTCCCGTCGTGAAGCCCGCGTTCGTCCCGGCGGTCCATTGCATGGGCGTACGCGCATTATCCCGCGAGCGCGGGCGCAGCCAAGCGAACGCCTCCTCCGGCGATTTGCCCTGCCGAACAAGATCCTCGTAGAACCTTTTCATCTCGATGTCGCGGTACTCGTCCATCGAGGCGAAGGCCACGTTGGTCATGCCCAGCTCATCCCCTTGGTATATGAACGGCGTACCCGGCGAGGTGAGGATATGCACGGCCAGCAATTTGGCCGAGAGCTCCCGGAAAGATCGGTCGTTGCCCAGGCTGGAAAGCATGCGCGGCGTGTCGTGGTTGCCGAGGGCCATGGTATTCCAACCGCGGCCCTGGAAGGCCAGGAACCAATCCTTGACCCGCGCCTTCACGAACTTGGGCCCATTGCGGTCGAAGAGGATGTCGGTCTGCACCACCATGTCCAATTCCCGGCGCCGTGGATCCACGTACTTCCAGGCTTCCGAAGCGGGCGTGAAATGCACTTCGCCCACGGTGGCCGCCTTATAGGGCGACAACACGTCGCGGCGGAGCTCGTGCAAAAGCTCATGCATCCCGGGATTGTTGGCGTAGAGCGCCAAGTCGAGCACGTAGCGCCCGTCCCGCTTCCCGGATTCCGGGCGGTAGATGGCGTCCGGAAGGCCCGGCGGCTTCATCAGGAGATTGATCACGTCCAGGCGGAACCCGTCCGCTCCGCGCTCCAGCCACCGCTGTACCATCTCGAAGGTCCCCTTCTTCACCATGGGATGGTTCCAATTGAGATCGGGCTGGTACTTGGAGAAAAGATGCAGATAGTATTCGCCGGTGGCCGGATCGAGCTCCCATGCCGATCCCCCCACCAGGGACATCCAGTTGTTGGGCTCATGCCCGTCCTTCCCCGGCCTCCAGATGTAATAGTCGCGCTTGGGATCCTTCTTCGACCGCCGGGATTCCTTGAACCAAGGATGCTCATCGGAAGTATGGTTCAGCACCAGATCCAGGATGATGCGCAGATCCCGCTTATGCGCTTCCGAGAGCAACTCCCGGAAATCCCCCATGGTCCCGAACTGGGGATGCACGTCGTCGAAATCCGAAACGTCGTAGCCGGCATCGTGCAGGGGCGATGGGAAGAAGGGCGTGATCCATAAAGCCCCCACGCCCAGCTCTTTCAGGTAATCGAGCTTCCCGATGATCCCGCGCAGGTCCCCCGTCCCGTTGCCATCGGAATCCATGAAGCTGCGCAGGAAGATCTCATAGAAGACCGTTTCCTTCCACCAACGCCAGGCGGCCCTCACGGGGAATCCTCCCGGCGCGCATAAGCCACGGCGGCCGAAGCCGGCGCGTCGATACGGCTCCCGCCCTCGGCCGTTTCCGGCGCCGCGCTTCCCGGGCCGTCCCAACGGGCCTCCGCCGAGTCGAAGACCTTTCCCCACGCGCCTCCCGGCGGCAATTCCAGGCGCTGCGCTTCCTTCCCGAAATTAAGCGCGCACCACAGCCGATGCGGGCCGCTCCAGCGATCGAGAACGAATGCAGGCCCGATGCGCCCCATTTCCAAATCCTCCTTACGCCGGCTGCGCAGCGCCGGGTGCGACTTACGCAGGCCGATCAGTTCCCGGTAGTATCCGCTGAGCAAACGCCCCTGCGGGGATCCCGCCCTGCCCCAATCGATCTTCGATCGGGAAAAGGCTTCCTCGCCGGCGGGATCGGGCGCGCTACCGGAAGCCCAGAGGAATCCGAATTCCTTTTTCCGTCCCTCCCTCACCGCCCGCAGAAGGGCCGGATCGGAATGGCTCACGAAGAAAAGGAAGGGCCGGGTTTCGCCCCATTCTTCCCCCATGAAGATCATGGGGACGTACGGGCTCAACAGGTAGGCCGCCGCCGCGACCTTGAGGGCCTGGAAATCGGCCATCGCCGCCAAGCGATCCCCGGTCGGCCGGTTCCCCACCTGATCATGGTTCTGCAGGAAGACGATGAACCGATCCGCGGGAATTCCCGCCGACGAGGCCCCGAAGCGGCGCTTGCGGGACGGGCACCATTCCCCCGAGAAGACGAAACCTTCCTTATAGCCCTTGGCCAGGAATCTCGGATCACCATAATCCTTGGCGTATTCGCTTTTCCCAGCGCGCATCCGCGCGTCCAGGCAATGGTGGAAATCGTCCAACCATTGACCCGCCATCCCCAGCCCGCCGGAGGCGGTCGGACGCACCACGTTCGGATCGTTCAGGTCGCTCTCGGCTATCAACCTCCGGGGGAATCCCGAACGCCGGGAAAAGGCTTCCACCGTATCGGAAAGCTCGGCCAAAAACGGGCGCGCGCCGCGATCATAAATCTCATGGATGGCATCCAGCCGCAATCCATCCACGCGGAAATCCCGCAGCCAATGCATCGCGTTCTCCAGGAAGAACCCGCGCACCGGATCGCAATCGGGGCCATCGAAGTTGAGGGCGCCGCCCCAAGGCGTGCGATAGCGTTCGGTGAAGTAGGGCCCGAATCCAGGCAGGTAATTCCCTTCGGGCCCCAGATGATTGTAGACCACGTCGAGGTAGACCGCGATGCCGTGGCCGTGGGCCGCATCCACGAAGCGCTGGAAACCGTCCGGCCCTCCGTAGCTATCCTGCACCGCGAACAGGTCCACCCCATCGTATCCCCAATTGCGGGCGCCGGCGAACTGGCATATGGGCATCAACTCCACGGCGTTCACGCCCAGATCCCGCAAATGCCCGAGCCTGCCTATGGCCGCGGCGAAAGTCCCTTCGGGGGTGAAGGTGCCGATGTGCAACTCGTAGAGGACCGATTCATCCAGAGGCACGCCGGTCCAACCGGAATCGGACCATTTGAATGGCGACGGATCCCAAACGGCGGAGGGGCCATGTACCCCTTGGGGCTGGGAACGGGAGGCCGGGTCGGGCCGCCAGGGCCCTTCATCGATCCGGTAGCGGTACAAGGTGCCGGGCGGGGCAGCCTCGCCGCGCCCGGACCAATAGCCTCCGTGTTCGGGTTGCAGGGGGACGACGCGCGAGGCGTCCGGGCCTAACCCCAGTGCCAGAGCGCGCGCGGCGGGCGCGAAGACGCGGAAGTCGCAACTACCCCCGCCACGGTGGATCGCACCGATTTCCATTCGCCTTCCGGTGTCCATAAAGGACAGGATCGCATCGCTGTCATGCGGGATCCCTCATGATGCAATAACGCTTTTCCCCCGGACGATGGGAAAAACAAAGTGGAATAAGGAGCGCGATGCCGAAAAGGAGTATTGACGACGGCTCGGGAACGGAGGGGATTTCCCCCGCGACTTGCATGCTTCCAATCAGGACGTTAGTTCCCAGATCAACCGCGGAAAAGCTTCCATCCGGCAAAAAATCGGCGAAGGGACAATCCGCAATCCCGTAAACATCGCCTAACAGACCTACCAACTGATGATCCCGTACTTCCAGGATCGGGGATATCGAACTGAGCCCAAGGCCGCGAAATCCGGAAAACTGACTGGTGGGATCGCCCGGATCCCATACCGTCCCCAGGATGCAATCATCGAATCCGATAGTCGCGGAGAATACATCCCCGATTTCCGGCTGGTACGAAAAATGCCCGTAACCATCCGCATTAAAAGTCCCGTTGGCGCCATTAAAAGCCGAGTCGACCGTGAAATCGATCTTGTATTCCACCAGGCTGGCTTTCGCTCCCGCCGCAGCGAACAGAATGCACATCATCAAGGTCTTGAATTTTGCCATGGGATTTTTTCTCGGTACTGTTTCTATACAGCGAATAAAGACGCCGGGAAACGATAAACAAGGTTTTATTTCATCGCTTTATCGCCGCCATTAGCGCTACCAGGCCAAGAACCGCGAAAATCCCCGCCGAAGCCAGCCGGATCCACTTCAATGGAAGCGATCGCGAGGCCCGATCGCCAAGCAGCACGACCGGGACATTGGCGAGCATCATCCCGAAGGTGCTCCCCGCGACCACCGGCAAGAAGGCATGGAACCGCGCCGCCAGGGCCACGGTCGCGATCTGGGTCTTATCGCCCATCTCCGCCAGGAAGAAAGAGATCGCGGTTGTCCAGAAGACCCCCAAGCGTCCGGAATCCTCCTTGGCTTCGTCCGGGGAATCGGGAATCAAGGCCCAACCCGCCATGCCCAGGAAAGACGCCGCCAGGATCCAAGAAAGGAGGCGCAGACCCAGCAAGCTCGCCACCCAAGCCCCCAAGGCGCCCGCTCCGGCATGATTGGCGATGGTCGAAGCGAGGATTCCCAGGATGATGGGAATGGGACGGCGGAACCGCGCGGCGAGGAAAAGGGACAGCAACTGCGTTTTGTCGCCCATTTCCGCGAGGGCGACGATGCCGGTGGTGATGAGGAAAGATTGCATAACCGGATGACGACCAAGTATGTTGGCGCAGGCCCCTTTCCTGAAAGGGCGACTACTCACCAATGGTCCATGAAACTTACTTCCTACGCGCGCGCGCATCCACCTGACCAGACGGTTTTTCCCCGGACATATTGGCGCCCTTTCGCGGTCGTAGCGACGAGAACGGGGTTAAGCCACGCCTTCGATCCATTCGCACCAAATCCTGCAAGCCATCGCACGAATTGGGTTGCCGTTCCGGCGCTCTCGCCCATTCCATCGGTCCTTTCGCGCGAATTCACGCGAACATCGTTAGGCCGGGGATTTGCTTTCCCCCACCGCGGACCCTAGCCGGAGGTTTCTTCATGTCGAAATTATTTCCCGTTCTATCGATCGCCTTCCTTACCCTATGCATCGCGAGCGGCCGCGCGGATTCCCCCGCCGAGTGGAAAGCCTATTTCGGCCTCGATTCGTCCCAGCAAAAACGCTTCGCCCAGGCGGAAAAAGATCGCGCCGCGCAAGTGAAACCCGTACGCGACCAGGAAAAAGCGCGGATCGAAAGCCTCAAGGGGCTGGTCGCATCCAAGGCCTCCGATGCGCAAGTCGGGCCGGCCTATGCCGAGATCCGCGCCGGAAAGAAAACCATCCAGACGGCGGAAGAATCCTTCCTGGACGCCCTGGCGGCCTTCCTGACGCCGACCCAGCAAGCGAAGTGGATCTTGAAAGGCCATAAGCCCAAGAGCGGCCCCGGCAGCGAGCCTACGACGGCGAAGCCGCCCCAGCCGCCGCAGGATTCGGCCCAGAAGCAAGCCGCGAAGGCCGCCGCCGAAGCCTGGAAACAATCCTTCGCGCTAACGCCCGATCAGAAACAGAAATTCGACGCGGCCAACAAATCCAAGAACGAAACCATGCAGGGCCTGCAAGCCGCCAAGGAAACGGCCCTGGAGCAATTGAGCGCGAAGGTGGAGGCCAAGGCGCCGGACGCCGATATGAAAAGCGCCGTGGACGCCGCCCGCCGTTCCCTGGCCGCCATCCCCGCCGCCGAGGATGCTTATTGGGATGGATTGGCCGGCTTCCTTACGCCGACGCAGCAAGCCAAGCTGTTCTTGAAGGGCAAGTAAAGGAAAGGGAAGTAAGAGGGCGTTGCCGCGATTACGGAAGCACGGCGATGGCTTTCCGTAAGGTCGCAGCGGCATTCTTCCCGTCGCTCCCTTTTCCGTATCCATCCTTCGCGACTCCATTCTTTTCGTAAAGGGAAGCCAAGGCCATGCCGGGGGGCAGGCCGCGCAGGGCCAGCCGGACCCGTTCCGCGCTACCCCGCCCTTCGGCCTGCGCCAGGAGGCGCCCCGAAAGCGATCGCACCACCAACCGGTAAGCATGGCCGGCGGGCCATGGAAAGGACAACTCGCCGCGGGAGGCCGACCAGATCAGGCCCCGTTCACCGGACGCTGCTTGTTGGATAATCGGCGAGCCTTCCGGCGCCGTGCCCGCCGCCAAGATCTCGTTCTCATAGACGGGAATCCTTCCCGTCACCACGGGATCGCTGCCGGCTTGCAAGCCCGCGAAAGAGGGATCGTTGGAAGGATCCCAGGAACCGGCCTTGGCCTCAGGGGCGAGCCCTAAACGGAACTGGACCTCTTTGGAGAAATGCGATTGGCCTCCCGGATAGATCTGCGCCCCGGCGAAATCGATCAACACGCAATAGATGTTCCGCGCGGAGTTGAAGGGTTGCAAGACGGGCGGCTGGGCGGAATTATCCTGGTTGTAACCCATGGTGAGCTTGAGATCGTCCAGGGTATAGCCCGAGGCGAAGACCTCGCCCAGATCCACGAAATAGCGGATCTTCAGATGATCCCCCATGCGCGCCGGCCATGCTGTCTTGTTCATCACCCGGGCCGAGATCTCGGTGAAGTTCGGGCCCGAGGCGTTGATCTTGGCGGACACGGCGAATTCGGTATCGCGCGTCTCATGGGGCGGGAAATTCGCCAGGGGATCGCCGCCGAACTCCTGGTACATGCGCGCCAAGGCGCCGGTGAAGGCCGCATTGTAATCGCAGGCCACCTCGTTCACCGTATAGTCCTGGCGGCTATCCGTATAGGCGTCGTCCTTGCCCGGCCCGCCCACGAGGGCGCCGTAAAGCACGTGACGGGTTTGCTCGGGGATGGTCAGATTGTCGGCCCAGGATCCGTGCGCCGAGCGGTGATGGGGCTTGGTGGGCGGATTGTTCCCGAACCCGATCTCGAAGCTGCGTTTGGCGGGGTTGTCGCCCAAGGCGTAGTTCACCTGGCGCACGGCGAAATCGTGGTAGCGTTGCTTCTTCGCCGCATCGGTAAGGTAATCCGAATAAATGAAAGCGATCAAGGAAGTGTTCATGGCGTAGCGCAAGGATCCCCAGGAGTCCAGCCAGGCCAGGCCGCCGGGCGTGTAAGCTATCTTCTGCCCGCCCGTCCCCACGGACCAGAAATCCAGCCAACGCTCCGCATCCTGCTTGTAGGCGTCCTTGCCCGTGAGCTTGGCCAAAAGCACGTAGCATCCGTACGACTTATCGTCCCAGGCATGCGTCCATTTGAAGGAATGGGTGGTGCTCTGCGGTTCGGTGGCCAGGTTGGCGTAGCCGGCCTCGGCTTTGGACAGGTAGGCCGCGTCCTTGGTCGCCATGTACAGCCAGGCGGCGCCCCACACCAGCTCGTCGTTGAAGCCGCTCCAAGAATTGTAGAACGCCTGGGCGCCGGGAATGGCGTCCGTATATTTCCCGCGGTACTTGTCCGCGAAATCGTAGAGTTGCTTGGCGTGCGTCAATAGCTTATCCGCGTAGGCCGCATCGCCCGCGCGAAAGACCATGGACATGGCCGCCAGGGCCGCCGCGGTTTCCCCCGCCAGATCCGATCCGGGATGGGCCGCGTCGATCTTGGCGGAGGGCCTCTCCATCTGCATGACTTCGGCGGGCCCCC